>DATKQA010000639.1:0-13063 GCA_035523835.1 Candidatus Sulfotelmatobacter sp. | reverse complement strand
TGGCGGGACCGCGCGCGCTCGCCGCCGGCGGGCGAGACCCCGGCGAGGTGCGCTGCTTCGCCGAGCGCGGCCGGGCTTCGATCGAGGCTGCGGTCGAAGCGGCGCTTGCCGCCTGTCGCGCCGTCTATGGTCAGGGTTGCTCGATCTTCGCGGAGAATCGCTCGCTGGCCTTCTGGGCACAGGATATCGCCGACAGCTACCGCCACCTGACGCGCGATGCCAGCGAGCGTCAATATATCCGCTGCAGCCGCCCGGGACTCTGGGAGCGCTATGCCACCGCCGAGGTGCCGGTGGTGATGGTGGTCGGCCGGCAGGACGGCGATTACCGCTGCTATTGGGCCGCCGACAAGACCTTCGCCGACGCCACCGCGCGCGCCCTCGGCTTCTGTCAAAACCGTGGCTCCGCCGATTGCGAAACCTTCGCCGCCGGCGGCCATCTGCGCGAGAAGTTCCTGCGCGCCGGTGACCGCCTGCACGGCGCCAAGCGCAGCGAATACGAATATCTGTATCGCGCCTGTCTCGACCCGGCGACGGTCGAAGCCTATCGCGCCATGTCCGCGGCATCCGGCGCGGATCGCCTGCTGTGGGCCGAATGGCAGGAGAAGGCCGCGGCGGCGGCCGGCGGCGAGCGCTATCAATGCCGCATGCAGAGCGTCACCACCGGTCCGGTCGCTGCCGAGGCGGCGCTCGCCAAGGACTGCCACAGCCGCGGCGTCGAATGTCTAGCGGTCGCCTATGACATGACCTTGCAGCCCTGGGCCAAGGCGACCGGCGATCGGCTTGACGGCCACTATCATGACGACGCCTATTACATGCTCTACGCCTGTGCCATGTATGATGCGGAAGAAAATCTCGACAGCACGCCGCCGCATCGCGTGCTGCTTGGGCTTCACGCCAAGGGCGAACCGCGCTTCGACTGCCTATGGCAATTCGGCGCGCCCTCCAAGCAAGCCGCCGTGGCGAAACTTCCCTGCGAACACGGCCGCTATGATTGCCGCCTCGTCGCCAGCGACGGCGTTCTGGAGGCACCCTTCCGCGCCCACCTGCACGCGCCGGCGAAGGCGGGCGTGCCGCATGACATGCTCGATGGGCTGGCGCCGGGCGGCGCCGATGCGCCGACGCTTTGGCCGCCCGGCCTGCTGCCGCCGGAGCTGGCCGTCGACGGCGCACCGCCCGAGCCGCCGGGACGCCGGCCGGCGATCGCGCATGGCAAGGCACCGGCGAAAGGCACCGCGCCCGCCGCGGCCAATGCCATCGCGACGAAGAAGGCGGAGCACTGACGCCGATCAGGCGGACGTGGCCGGCGACGCGCCGTGCCGCTATACTCGGCGCGTTGACCGCTGTGGTCGCGCCGCTGGAGGAACCAGCCATGCGGGTCGCCATCGTCGGATTGTTCGTTGCAATCACCGGCCTGCTTCCCTTCCCGGCCGCTGCCGCAGAGCATGTCGATGTCGCGCTCGTGCTGGCGACGGACGTATCGCGCAGCGTCGATTCCGATGAATTCGAGTTGCAGCGCAAGGGCTATGCCGCCGCATTTTCCTCGCCGCGCGTACTTGACGCCATCCGCTCAGGACCGCATCAGGCGATCGCCGTGACCTTGATCGAATGGTCGGGACCGACCGAGCAGAAAGTGGTCGTGGACTGGAACGTCGTTCGCGACAAGGCATCCGGAAGCGCCTTCGCCGCCGCGCTGTTGGAAGCACCGCGCTCTTTCGCCGCTTTCACCTCAATCAGCGCCGCCCTGTTGTTCGCCAAGTTGCAGCTCGATCGCAATCCGGTCGAGGCGGACCGCCGCGTCATCGACGTTTCCGGCGACGGCACCAACAACAGCGGCCCACCGATCACCGCGGCGCGCGACCAGGTGGTCGCCGCCGGCGTCACCATCAACGGCCTTGCCATCATCAACCGGCATCCCAATCCCGGCTATATCGCGCACACGCAACCGCCCGAAGGCCTGGCCGAGTACTATCGCCAGAACGTGATCGGCGGCCCCAACGCCTTCCATCTGGTGATCGAGGATTTCTCGAGCTTCGCCACGGCGGTCGAAGGCAAGCTCATTCGCGAGATCGCCGGCGTCCGAACGCGGCGGAAGCTTGCCGCTTCAAGCCTCGGCGACTGACCGGGCCGCGCACCGCGCCACGTGATCCGGTCTTCGGCGGGCTCCACGGCCGTCTTACCGGCGCCTTTTCCATCGCCGAATCACCTGCCTGCCCGCATGCTTCCGCCACAATCATCGGCCAGATTGCCGCCATTTGGCCAATGATTCCGGACACCCTTGCATGCACCGGCTTCGCCAGACCGCCGCCCCGGCCGCGATCATCCTCGCCGCTGTCGTGGTCTTGGCGGGCGTCTGGTTCGGCCCGCGCGCCTTCGATGCCACCCTGCTGCTGCAGGACATCGCCGCCGGCGCCGGACCAAGCTGGCTCAAAAGCCGGACGCCGGCACCGTCCTTCGCGCGGCGCGATCCGCCCGCTGGCAGCGGTGCGCTCGCCAGCGATCTCTACCGCGGCCCGGCAGTCGCCGCCGGCATCGTGCTGGTGCCGGGCGCCGACCGCCGCGGACGCGACGATCCCCGCCTCACCGCGCTGGCCCGGAGCCTGGCGCGCAGCCGCTTCCTCGTGCTGGTGCCGGACCTGCCCAATCTCCGCCAGCTTCGCGTGCGGCCATCGGATGCCGCGACAGTCGCCGCGGCGGTGCGGCAATTGGCGGCCGAACCCGGCATGGCGGGCAGGCCGCTCGGCATCGCCGCCATATCCTATGCCCTGGCGCCCGCCATTCTGGCATCGCTCGACGCGGACATCCGCACGCGGGTCGATTTCATCTTCGGTCTCGGCGGCTTCTACGCCAGCCTTCCGGTGGTCCGCTTCTTCACCACGGGTGCGTTCCGCCTGCCGGGCGACAAGGCCTGGCGTCATCTGGATCCCAATGCCTACGGCAAGTGGCTCTTCGTCCGCGCCAACAGCGACGTCATCGACAACCCCGCCGATCGCACCACCCTGGCGGCGATGGCCGGCCGCCGCTTGGACCAGTCGGATGCCGATATCGGAGACCTCGCCGCCATGCTCGGCCCGGAGGGACGGGCGGTCTATGCGCTGGTCGAAAATCGCGATCCCGATCGCGTTCCGGCCTTGATCGCCCGGCTGCCGCCGCGCATCCGCGACGAGATGGACGCGCTATCGCCGGCGTCGCACGACCTCAGCCGGTTGCATGCCGAGCTCATCCTGGTGCATGGCCGGAACGACGCCATCGTGCCGTTCAGCGAAAGCGTGGCGCTCGCCGCCGCCGCGCCGCATGCCGAACTCTTCCTGCTCGACCGCCTCGCGCATGTCGATCTCCGGCCATCGGATTGGCGCGATACGCTGATGCTATGGCGGGCCGCCTATGCGCTGGTCGGTTTCGCACGCTAGCCGGGTGATCGCACGTAGTGCTGCAGGAATGCGTCGATCGCCTGCCAGCTCGCTTCGGTCGCCTGGCGATCATAGGCCAAGTGATGGCCGAGGTAGTTGGTGCGCGGCGGCAGCGGAAAATCGAAGGCGTGGGTCGCGCCGGGAAAGATCTTGAGGACGATATCGGCGCCATGCCCAATCCGGCCGAGCCGCTTCGACATCGTCGTGCAGGCCGCCGCCGGGGTCCAGTCGTCGGCTGTGCCGATGAGGATCAGCAGCGGAGCCGAAAATCCCCTGGCCCGATAGCAGGCCGGATACCAGGCAATGCCCGCCGCGAAATGCACCGGCATCGCCGCACCGCCGGTCTCCAGGGCAACCAGCGTCGTCCAGCCGCCGTGCGAATCGCCCTGCAGGACGATCCGGTCGCGGTCGACGAAGGCCTTCGCAGCGAGATAGGCGGCAGCACTATAGGCATCGGCGGCGCGCCGCCCGGCCGAAACGGTCAGCGGCTTGCCGCAGGCATTGCCGATGCCGCGCGGTGCGAAACTGTCGAGGACAAGCGCGACGTAGCCGTGCCGGACATAGCGTTCGGCGTAGCTTTTCGCCAGCAACCAGCCCGGCTGTCCGGCGACCGCCCAGTCGAGGCCGTTGCAGCCGTGCATGATGACGACGGCGGGAAAGCGGCCGCCGCCCTCGGGGCGAAAGAGATAGCCGATGACGGTCATGCCGGCGGCATCCGGCGCAACGGCGACAACGAGCGGAATTTCCACCCGCTCGAATCCGGTTTCGCCGGCAGCCGGCCCGCCGCCGGCGGCCCCGGCGCAGCCCGACAGCAGCCACAGGCAGCAGCCGACGACAATCCCGGCAATCAGCCGCACAGGCGCCTCCGCGATGAACAAGCCACCATCATAAAGAAGCCGATGGCGGCAGCGCCATCGGCTCGAGGTGCGGGAGCGGAGGGAGGGAGAAAACGGCTTGGGCCGCCCGTCTCAGGTGGCGACGTTCTCCGCGCGGTCGGCCAGCCTGCGGCGGGCCGCGTCGACCAGGCGGCGCAATTCCTCGATGGTCACGCAATCGCTCGCCATGAGCGCCCGCACGATCGAATCCTCGAACGCATCGTCCAGCCTAGGCTCTCGCGTCAGATCCTGTGGCGGCATGGCGCGTTCCACCTGCTACTCTCACCGAGCAGCATGGCAGCGTCAGGTTGCCGCCGTGTGATGGCTCGATGACGATTTCGTGGTGCAGGGTTTTCAATGACTTGGCAGAATCGCGTCACCCCGTTCGGCAACCTGGTCGCGGTTCCGGCGCGGGGCGCCCTGACCGGCAACCGCGGCATCCTGCACGACGCGGCCGGCAACCTCGGTGCGGCCCGCTGGCGCCACAAGGTCTGGATCGCCTGCTTGCTCCGTTTCCGCGGCCGCCACCGCCCGGTCATGCAGCCGGGCCGCTATACCCACCTGTTTTTCCTCGACGAGGCCACTGCGCTTGCCGCCGGCCACCGCCCCTGCTTCGAGTGCCGCCACCGGGACGCCACCGCCTTCGCCGACGCCTGGATGCGCGGCAACCGCCCGGGAGAGGCCTATCCCGGCATCGCCGTCATCGACGGCGTGCTGCAACGCGACCGGGTCTCGCGCGGCCGCAGCAAAGTCACCCATGCGGCCGGTCTGGCGGCCCTGCCCGACGGCTGCTTCGTCACCTTGCCGGATGACGCGGATGTCGCCTGGCTCCTGTGGCGCGGCCGCCTGCACCGCTGGACGGCCGCCGGTTATGGCGAAAGCCTGATGGCGCCGGATCGGATGGTGACCGTGCTGACGCCCCGCTGCATCGTCGCCGCGCTCGCCGCCGGTTACCGGCCGAGCGTGCATGCGAGCGCCGACCCGGCCGTGGCGGCCGAACGGCGGATAGCGGGGTTCCGCCAGGACGTGGAAGGCCAGTGGGTGGCCGACCTCGACTGCGGCCATAGCCGGCATGTCCGCCATCAGCCGCCGTGGCAGGAACGCGCCTGGGTGACGAGCGTGGCCGGGCGGCGGACCCATCTCGGCAGCACGCTGACCTGTCGCCGCTGCGCGGCGGGAGAACCGCCATGATCGGGCTTGCGCACCGTCGGCGCTGAGACGATCCTCGGCTGTTGCCGCCACGCCGAAGGATCCACCGCATGTCCGCCGTCCGTCCCGATCTCGTCTTCCGCCGCGCGCAAATCTTCGATGGCACCGGCGCCGAGCCGGTGATCGGCGATGTCGCGGTCAGTGACGATCGCATCCAGGCGGTCGGCGACCTCAAGCACCTGGCCGCGGCGCAGGAATTCGACGCCAGCGGCAAGGCGCTCGCTCCCGGCTTCATCGACGTGCATACCCATGACGATCGGGCGCTGATTTCCGATCCGCTGATGGCGTGCAAGGTCAGCCAGGGGGTCACCACCGTGGTCACCGGCAATTGCGGCATCAGCCTGGCGCCGTTCCACCTGCGCGGCACCAAGCTGCCGCCGCCGCTCGATCTGATCGCCGAGCGGCCCGCGCATACCTATCGCCGCATGAGCGACTATCTCGGCCATCTGGACAAGGAGCCGGCGGCGATCAATTCCGCCGCCCTGGTCGGCCATTCGACGCTGCGCGCCGGCGCCATGGACCGGCTTGACCGGCCGGCGACGAAGGCGGAAATCGCCAGCATGCATGGCTGGCTGGAAAGCGCGCTCGAGGACGGCGCCATCGGCCTCTCGACCGGCCTGTTCTATCGCCCGGCCATGGCCGCCACGACCGAGGAGGTGATCGAGATCGCCAGGGCGCTCCGGCCGAAGGGCGCCATCCACACCACGCATATGCGCGACGAGGCCGATCGGGTCGCCGAATCCCTGGCGGAGAGCTTCACCATCGGCCGCGAGGCCGGTGTGCCGGTGGTGATCTCGCATCACAAGGTGACGCTGGCCGCCAATATCGGCCGCACGCGCGAGACGCTCGGGCTGATCGACGCCGCCCGTGCCGGGCAGCGCGTCGCCCTCGACGTCTATCCCTATACCGCCAGCTCGACCGTGCTCGATCCACGCCGCCTGGAAGGCGCCAGCAAAATCCTGATCACCTGGTGCAAGCCGCGGCCGGAAGTCGCCGGACGCGACCTGGCCGAGATCGCCGCCGAGCTCAAACTGGACCTCGCCGCCGCGGCGGAGACCCTGCTGCCGGCTGGCGCCATCTATTTCACCATGGACGAAGGCGATGTGCGCCGCGTGCTCGGCTATAAACAGGCCATGATCGGCTCCGACGGCCTGCCGCACGACCTGCATCCGCATCCACGGCTCTGGGGCACCTTCCCGCGCGTGCTCGGCCACTATGCGCGCGACGTCGGTCTGTTCCCGCTGCAGGAGGCGGTACGCCGCATGACCGGCCTGCCAGCGGCGCAATTCGGCCTCAGGGAGCGCGGCCTGCTCCGCGCCGGCGCCTATGCCGACCTGGTGCTGTTCGATCCGAAGACGGTGATCGACCGGGCCACCTTCGAGACGCCGACCCTGAAGGCGGATGGCATCGACCTCGTGCTGGTCAACGGGCGCATCGTCTGGCGCGACGGCGCATCGACCGGCAGCCGGCCCGGCCGCGCGCTCAGGCTGGCCGATCTCGGGCCGATGGGACGCGATGCGGCCTAGCAACGCCTAGGGAGACGGCGGGCTGGCCTCGTAGGAATAAAGCAAGGTATCGCCGTCGGCGCTGGCGCCGTGCAGCTTCACGTCGTAGCCCCAGAGCGCAGCGATATGGCCGAGCACGGCGCGGGCATCCTGCTCCTCGAGCGGCACACCGTCGCGCACCCTATGGGTCAGCACCAGCCGCCGGTCGCCCTTCAAGTCGACGTCGGTGACCTGGATGTCCGGTTCGCGCAGGCCGATGTCGTAGTAGCGCGACAAGCCGCGGCGCACCCGCGCGTAGCCGCGCTCGTCATGGATCGCCTCGATGCGCAGCTCCGGCTTGCTCGGATCGTCGTCGATCTTGAACAGTCGAAGTTTGCGGATCAAGGCCGGCGACAGGTACTGCAGCACGAAGGAATCGTCACGATATTCCGCCCAGGCGGCCCTGAGCGTGCCCATGGGATCGCCGTTGCCGGCGATCTCCGGCAGCGCCAGGCGGTCCTCCTCGGTGGGTTCGGTGCAGATGCGCTCGATGTCGCGCATCATCTCGAAGCCGAGCGCATAGGGATTGATGCCGGAATAGCGCTTGTCGTCGAACTCGGGCTGGAACACCACGCGGCTGTGATAGTCGATGAACTCCAGCATGGCGCCGTCGGTGATCAGGCCGAGGTCATGCAGCCGGTTCATGATCGTGTAGTGAACGTAGGTCGCGCAACCTTCGTTCATCATCTTGGTCAGCTTCTGCGGATGGAAATACTGCGCAATGTTGCGCACGATGCGGAGGATCTCGCGTTGCCAGTCCTCCAGCTTGGGCGCGAACTTCTCGATGAAGTACAGGAGATTCTCTTCCGGCAGCCCGAGCCGCTGGCGGCCGGCCTCGATCTCGGCCGAGCTCGGACTCGCCTTCGGCCGGTTGGGATCGACCGGCAGGGTGCGCCAGAGGTCGTTGTAGGTCGACTGCTCGTGTTCGCGGCGCGCCTCCGCGCGGATGCGCTCCTGCACCAGGTTCGGCCGCGACCGGCGGCTGTAGCGGTCGACGCCGTAGTCCATCAGCGCATGGGCGGCGTCCAGCACGCGCTCGACCGCGGCGATGCCGTTGCGCTCCTCGCAGCGGGCGATATAGCCCTTGGCGAACTGCAAGTAGTCGAGGATGCCCTCGGCGTCGGTCCACTGCTTGAACAGGTAGTTGTTCTTGAAGAAATGGTTGTGGCCGAAAGCCGCATGCGCGGTGACCAGAGCCTGCATGGTCATCGTGTTCTCCTCCATCATGTAGGAGATGCACGGCGTCGAATTGATGACGATTTCGTAGGCTAGGCCCTGATAACCCTTGCGGTACAGCTTCTCGTCGATGGCGAAGCGTTTGCCGAACGACCAGTGATGGTACATGAGCGGCATGGCGACGGAGGAATAGGCGTCGAGCATCTGCTCGGCAGTGATGATCTCGATCTGATTGGGATAGACGTCGAGGCCGAGTTCGCCGAGCGCGATCTCTTCGATCGCATCGTAGACGCGCTTCAGGCCGGCGAAGTCCCACTCCGGCCCCTCGTAAAGCGGTCGGTTCGCCTTGCGCCGAGTGCGCACCATACGCTGCTGTGACATCGCTCAGGCCGCCTTCCGCCCCTTGGCGAACAACTCGTGAAACACCGGGAATATATCACCGCGGCCGAAGACGCGCTTCATGGCAAAATTGTCGAAATCAGGCGCCATGCGCTTGTAGCAGCGCCAGAGCTCGCTGGCGTTGCTTTCCGAGCGGAGAATCGGCGCCTCGCGCTCGTCGAGCACCTCGATATAGGCGAAGTACTGGCACAGCGGCATGATGACGTTGGCGATGAGGTCGCCGCAGGTCTCGGTGTCGCTGGAGAAATTGTCACCGTCGGACGCCTGGGCGGCGTAGATGTTCCAATCCTCAGGCGGGTAGCGCTCCTCGACCACGCGCTCCATCTCCTTCAGCGCTGTGCTCACCACCGTGCCGCCGGACTCGCGGCTGTGAAAGAAGGTGTCCTCGTCGACCTCCTTCGCCTCCGAGGTATGGCGGATGAAGACGATGTCGACGTGTTCGTACTTGCTCTTGAGGAAAAGGTGCAGCAGAAGGAAGAAGCGCTTCGCCAGGTCCTTCATGTACTCGCTCATGGAACCCGACACGTCCATGAGACAGAACATCACGGCTTGCGCGCTCGGCTGCGGCGTCGGCTCGAAGCGGTTAAAGCGGAGATCGACGGGATCGACATAGGGCGTCGCCTTGAGCTTGCGCTCCAGCCGCGCGTGCCGGGCCTTCATTTCGGCGAGGCGTTCCTTCTCGTCCGTGTCGAGATCCTTGCGCGCCTCAAGCGCGGCGATTTCCCGCGCGAGCTGCTCCACCTCGGCCCGCTTCGGCCGGTGCATGGTGATGCGCCGCGCCAGGCTGTGGCGCATGGTGCGAACGATATTGAGCGCGGACGGCGTGCCGGTGGTGGTGAAGCCCGCTCGGGTGTGCTTGAAGGACAGGGTTTCCTTCAGCTTGGTCTTTTCCAGGTCGGGCAGTTCGAGGTCGTCGAACAGGATGTCGAGAAACTCGTCACGATTCAGGACGAACTGAAAGGCGTCTTCGCTCTCGCCGGAATCGCTGGCCTCGGAGCCGCCGTCGCCGCCGCCCTGCTGCGGCCGCGGCAGCGTGTCGCCCTGCACGAATTCCTTGTTGCCCGGCAGCACATATTCGCGCTTGCCGCCGCTCGGCGCATGCCGGAAACGGGGTTCGTTGATGCGCTTGGTCGGGATCGCGACCTTTTCGCCGGAGGCTACGTCGCTGATGCCGCGCTTCTGCAGCGAGCGTTCGACCGCCTCCTTGATCTCCGACCGCGCCACCCGTACGAAGCGCTGCCGGTTGGCGTGGCTCTTGCCCTTGGGGTTGAGCCGCCGATCGACGATATGCATAAACGCATCCTCAGCCGGCCTTGTTCACCCGCATGTACCATTCGACCAAGCGGCGCACCTGGCGCTCGGTATAGCCGCGGCTGACCATGCGCGCGACGAACTCGGAATGCTTCTTCTCTGTCTCCTTGTCGGTCTTGGCCGAGAAGCTGATCACCGGCAGCAGGTCCTCGACCTGGGCGAACATGCGCCGCTCGATGACCTCGCGGATCTTCTCATAGGACGTCCAAGACGGATTCTTGCCGCCGCGCGAAGCGCGCGAGCGCAGCGAGAACTTCACCACCTCGTTGCGGAAGTCCTTGGGGTTGGCGATGCCCGCCGGCTTCTCGATCTTCGACAATTCCTGGTCCAAGAGCTTGCGGTCGAGGATCTGCCCGGTGTCCGGGTCCTTGAAATCCTGATCCTCGATCCAGGCGTCGGCATAGGCGACGTAGCGGTCGAACAGGTTCTGGCCGTACTCGGAATAAGATTCGAGGTAGGCCTTCTGAATCTCGTTGCCGATGAACTCGGCGTAGCGCGGCGCGATGTCGCTCTTGATGAAATCGATGTACTGCTTCTCCACCGCTTCCGGGTGCTGCTCGCGCTTGAGCGCCTGCTCGAGGATGTACATGAGATGCACCGGATCGGCCGCCACCTCCTCGCTGTCGTAGTTGAAGGTTTCCGACAGCACCTTGAAGGCGAAGCGGGTCGAGATGCCGGTCATGCCCTCGTCGACGCCGGCGGCGTCGCGGTACTCCTGCACCGACTTCGCCTTCGGGTCGACATCCTTCAGGTTTTCGCCGTTGTAGACGCGCATCTTGGAATAGAGATTGGAGTTCTCGTGTTCCTTGAGGCGGGTCATCACGCAGAATTGCGACAGCATCTCGAGCGTCGACGGGGCGCAGGGGGCGCCCGACAAGTCGCTCTCGCGCACCAGCTTCTGATAGATCTGCGCCTCCTCGGTGACGCGCAGGCAATAGGGCACCTTCACCACGCAGACGCGGTCGATGAAGGCTTCGTTGTTCTTGTTGTTGCGGAAAGTCTGCCATTCGGCTTCATTCGAATGCGCCAGCACGATGCCTTGGTAGGGAATGGCGCCGACGTTCTCGGTGCCGACGTAGTTGCATTCCTGCGTCGCCGTCAGCAGCGGATGCAGCATCTTGATCGGCGCCTTGAACATCTCGACGAATTCGAGCATGCCCTGGGTGGTCAGGTTGAGACCGCCGCCATAGGCATAGGCGTCGGGATCGTTCTGGCTGTAGAACTCCAGCTTGCGGATGTCGACCTTGCCGACCAGCGAGGAAATATCCTGGTTGTTGTCGTCGCCCGGCTCGGTCTTGGCGATGCCGAGTTGCTTCAGCTTGGAGGGAAACAACTTCACCACGGTGAACTTCGAGATGTCGCCCTCGAACTCGCGCACCCGTTTGACTGCCCAAGGCGACATCAGGCCGGTCAACCGGCGGCGCGGAATGCCGTATTTCTCTTCCAGCACCGGACCCATGCGGTCGGGATCGAAGATGCCGAGCGGGCTCTCGTAAACCGGGCTGATCTGGTCGCCGGCCTTTAGCACATAGATCGGCATCTTCTCCATGAGCTGTTTCAGGCGCTCGGCGAGCGAGGACTTGCCGCCGCCGACGGGACCGAGCAGATAGAGGATCTGCTTGCGCTCCTCGAGACCTTGCGCGGCATATTTGAAGAAACCGACGATGCGCTCGATGGTCTCTTCCATGCCGTAGAAATCGGCGAAAGCCGGATAGCGCTTGACCGACCGGTTCATGAAGATACGGCCGAGGCGCTGATCATGGCTGGTATCGACGAGTTCCGCCTCGCCGATCGCCGCCACCATGCGCTCCGCGGCGGAAGCAAAGGTCATCGGGTCGTTACGGCATCCAGCGAGGTAATCGCGCAGCGACAGCTCACTTTCCTTGCGGCTGTCGAAGACCGAGGAATACAAGTCGAATACATCGGACTGAAAAGTCATTGGACACCTCTTCCGCCACTAGGTCAGGGCTGGCGGCCCGAGCGTCCGGTTGGGCATGAAGCGCGCCGCAAACGGACGCCTCAACTACATGGTAAAAATTTACCCTACATTCGTTTAACTTCGGTTAGCGTTGTGACAAAGGCAAGACCAACGGCCCGCGCTGCAATCCAGACGGAAACGAATAATCCATAGAAAACAGGCATTTCTTTGACGTGTGCCGGTCCAAATTGTGACCGGCGTCATAGGAAGATTTTTTTGCGCCTGCACACAAAACTGTCATGGCCCATCCATCGTTTCGACCGACTCGGATCGCTCTCGCCTAGCGTTTTCGCGCGCCATGGCGCCTGCCTACGTTCAAGCACCGTGCCACGTGCCACGCGACGGCAGGCGGCGATGCCGCCGGCGTCGCCGGGCAAAATCAGCCAGAAGCGGGCAAGAACGGACTCCAGGTTCCCCTTCCTCCGACGCGGCGCTCATTGAACGCCGGACTATCGTAACGGTTGCCTAAATCGCGAGCGGTTCCAAGACGCATATCCTCTCAGGCCATGGCGCGGAATTTTCTCAACAACGCCCCATAATAGCTTGAAAAATATGAATATCCGACTCGTCCACTTCGGCCGACTGTAAAGCGCGGAGATTTATTTTGCTCGACTATGTTGCAGTGCAGCGAGAGAGCCGCCGACTTTGCCCAGGATATGGGCGGCATCATCACCTCGCGTCCGCGCCGCGACGACTTGTCGCGGCTCAAATGGTGCGGGTCAGGCCGCCGTCGATATCGACCAGCGCGCCCTGGACATATCCGGCCTGGCCGCCGGCGAGAAAGGCGACGGCAGCGGCAATCTCCTCTGGCCGGCCGAAGCGGCCGACCCCCATGGCCTGCGGCAGGCGCCGCCGCGCCTCGTCGAGGCTGATCCCCTGCTCCGTGGCATAGCTCTTGATGCGGCCCGCCAGGCGGTCGGTTTCGATGGAGCCGGGATTGATCGCGTTCACCCGCACCCCGTCCCTGATGCCGATCTCAGCCAGAGTCTTGGTGAAAGCGAGCAGTCCGGCATTGACCGAACCGGCGATGGCGAACTCGGCGCCGGGCGTGCGCCCGCCCACGCCGACGATGTTGATCACGGCGCCGCCCGCCGCCTTGAGCAGCGGCCAGCAGGCGCGGGCCAGCCGCACATAGCCGAAGAATTTGAGCGCGAAACCCTCCTG
>DATKQA010000638.1:0-6007 GCA_035523835.1 Candidatus Sulfotelmatobacter sp. | reverse complement strand
GCCGAAGGTGATGCCGAGCAGCGCCAAGCCTGAGAGGCCCATGCCGAGCGGCGTGCCGAGGCCGGCGCCAAGCTTGTCGAAAACCACCAGCGCTACGCCGGCCAGGCCGAGCAGCAGGCCGGTCCATTGCAGCCGGCTCACCCGCTCGCCGAGGAACGGGCCGACGATCGCCGCCACCAGCAGCGGCTGGATGCCGACGATGATGGCGGAGACGCCGGCCTGCACGCCCGCGGCGATCGAGGCGAAGACGCCGCCGAGATAGACGCCCTGCACCAGCAGGCCGGCGATAGCGATGTGACCGGCCTCGCTCCAGCGCCGCGGCCAGGGCGCCCGCGTCGCCAGCGACAGCGCGAGCAGCAGCAGGGCGACGATGGCAAAGCGCAAGGCCAGGAAGGTCAGCGGCGGCGCGTAGGGCAGGCCGAGCTTGCCGCCGATGAAGCCGGTGCTCCATAGCACGACGAACACGCCGGGCATCAGGCCGATCCAGGTATTGCGGGCGCGCGCGGCGAGAAGATAGGCCATTGCAACGAAATCCGACAGAGAAGCGCGCACACTTTAGCGGCTGACCGCCCGGAAACAAGGCACCAAAAAGCCCCAATTGCCGGCGATCATGCCGGGTCGACGCCACCGGCGGCGGCTATACAGGAGACGCGCAGCAGACCCGGATTATTCATGCGATATCTAGTGTTGTTCGCAGCGGTGCTGGCTGCCGCGGCGGGCTATAGCATCTACTGGTTCGTGCTGGCCGATCGCTTCAACGCCGCGATCGCGCATTGGATCGCCGAGCGGCAGGCCGAGGGCCTGGTGGTCAGCGACGCGGGCCTGACCGCTTCCGGCTTCCCCGGCCTGCTGACGGTGAACATCGCCAAGCCGTCGATTGCCGGCACCGGCAAGTTCACCTGGGCCTGGCACGGCGCGGAGCTCAAGCTGCATCTGCAGCCCTGGGACCTCAGCCACCTGATCTTCGACGCCGGCAGGAGCAACGATCTGACCTGGATCGAGCACGGCGCCGAGCGGCAGGTGCATCTCACCACCGGCCGCGCGCTCGCCAGCGCCATCCTGTCCGGCGGCCAGGTCGAGCGGCTCGATGTCGATGTCCGGGACCTCGTCTCGACCGGCACGCCCGGCCAGGAGATCGCCGCGGCGCGGGCGCAGGTGCACGAGCGCGCCAACCACGGCGAGGACCGCACCCGTCCGCCGAACAGCTACGAGGTGGCGCTGCAAGCCGACGGCCTCGTGCTGCCCAAGGATGTCGCCGGGCCGCTCGGTCCCGCGGTGCAGACGCTCGGTGTCGACGCCATCCTGACCGAGCCGCTGCCGCGCGGCTTCGACCAGCTCGCCGCCTGGCGCGACGACGGCGGCGTGGTGACCCTGAACAGCCTCAATGTGGCCTGGGGGCCGCTCGACGCGCACGGCTCGGGCACCATCACGCTCGACAAGGAGATGCGCCCGCTCGGCGCCTTCGCGGCGGAAATCCGCGGCTTCGCCGGCGTGATCGACGCGCTGGTCAAGGCCGGGCAGTTGCGCGCCGGCAATGCGCGCACCGCGAAGATCGCTCTCGGCCTCCTGTCGTCCAAGGACGACAAAGGCAATCGGGTGCTGAACGCGCCGATCACCGCCCAGGATGGGCGGCTGTTCGTCGGCCCGATCGCGCTGCTGCGGCTCTTGCCTTTGCCTGTGCCGCAGGCTTCGGCTTCGGCCGCCGCGCCGGCTTCGCCGCCTTCGCCCGCGCCGCCGGTTTCGCCCGCACCGGTTTCGCCGCCTTCGCCGGCCGCGCCGCCGGCTTCCGGCTCGAAGGCGACACCGCCGCCGGCTTCCGGCCAAAATCCGGCGCCGGCACCTCCTGCCCCGCCTCGATGATGGCGCGACGGATGGCGCGGGTGCGGGTGAAGAGATCGAACAGCGCCTGACCGTCGCCCCAGCGGATGGCGCGCTGCAGCGCCGCCAGATCCTCGGTGAAGCGGCCGAGCATTTCCAACACCGCCTCGCGATTGTTCAGGAAGACGTCGCGCCACATGGTGGGATCGGAAGCGGCGATGCGGGTGAAGTCGCGGAAGCCGCCGGCGGAATATTTGATGACTTCCGATTCGGTGACGGTCGCCAGATCGTCGGCGGTGCCGACGATATTGTAGGCGATGAGATGCGGCACGTGGCTGGTGATGGCCAGGACCAGGTCGTGATGGCGCGCATCCATCACCTCGACCCGGCTGCCGGCGCGGCGCCAGAAGCTGGCGAGACGTTCCAGCGCGGCCGCGTCGACGCCGGGCGGCGGCGTCAGGATGCACCAGCGATTCTCGAACAGTTCGGCGAAGCCCGCGGCGGGTCCCGACTGCTCGGTGCCGGCGACGGGGTGGCCGGGAATGAAATGCACCCCTTCCGGCACCAGCGCTCCGACATCGCGCACCACCGCCTGCTTGACCGAGCCGACGTCGCTCACGGTGGCGCCGGGCTTCAGATGCGGCGCGATGCGCGCCGCGATATCGCCGTAGACGCCGATCGGCGTGCAGATGATCACCAGATCGGCGCCGGCGACGGCCGCCGCCGCATCCTCGTGCATGGCATCGACCAGGCCGAGGCGGAGCGCCGTCTCGCGCGTCGCCGCGCTCGGCGCGGCGGCGACGATGCGGCCGGCAAGGCCTTCGCGCCGTGCGACGCGCGCGATCGAGGAACCGATCAGGCCGATGCCGATCAGGGCCAGCCGGTCATAGAGCGGCTTCGCCGGCGAGCTCACGCCAGGAACGCCTTCAGCCCGTCGACCACGGCGCGGTTCTCTTCCTCCGTGCCGATGGTGGCGCGCAGGCAGTCGGGCAGGCCGTAGGCGCCCATGGCCCGCAGCAGCACGCCGCGGCTGGCGAGGAAGGCATCCGCGGCGGCGGCATCCTTCGGCTGGGCGCCGAAGCGGATCAGGATGAAGTTGCCGACACTCGGCGCCACGCCGAGGCCGAGCGCCGCCACCTCGCGCGTCAGCCGCGGCAGCCAGATGTCGTTGTGGGTGCGCGCTGCATCGACATGGGCGATGTCGTCGAGCGCGGCGATGGCGGCGGCATGCGCCACCGCATTGACGTTGAAGGCGCCGCGGATGCGCTGCAGCACGTCGATGACCGCCGCCGGTGCATAGGCCCAGCCCACGCGCAGCGCGGCGAGACCGTAGATTTTCGAGAAGGTGCGCAGCATCACCGTGTTCTCGCCGGCATCGACCAGATCGATGCCGGGCGTGTAGTCGTTGCGGTTGACGTATTCGGCATAGGCCGCGTCGATCACCAGCAGCACATGCGGCGGCAGGCCGGCGCGCAGGCGCTTAACCTCGCTCGCCGGCAGATAGCTGCCGGTCGGATTGTTCGGGTTGGCGAGGAACACCAGCCTGGTGCGGGGCGTCACCCTGGCCAGCAGCGCATCGACGTTGGCGGTGAGATCGCTCTCCGGCGCCGGCACCGGCGTCGCGCCGTGCGCCATGGCGGAGATCGGATACATCAGGAAGCCGTGCTGGCTGTACAGCACCTCGTCGCCCGGCCCGGCATAGGCCTGCGAGAGCAGCGCGATCAGGTCGTCCGAGCCGTTGCCGCAGATGATGCGGTCGGGATCGAGGCCGTGCCGGCGCCCGATGGCGCGGCGCAGTTCGGTGGAATTGCCGTCGGGATAGCGGTGCAGCTTGCCGGCCATGGCATTGAAGGCGGCGACGGCGCGCGGGCTCGGGCCGAGCGGCGTTTCGTTGGACGACAGCTTGCGGATCAGCGCCACGCCCTCGGCGGCGGACTCGCCGCCCTTGTAGGGCGTGATGTCGAGGATTCCTGGTCTCGGTCTGGGCGCGGTCACGGTCTGGTCAACTCCGGTTCGACGAAACTCAGGCGGACGGCAGCGCCACGGCATAGGCGCCGAGCGCCACTGCCTGGTGGATGCTGGATTTGGCCGATTCGACGAGCTGGCCGAGGCGGAGATCGCCGCGGCCGATGAAATCGTCGATCTCGATCAGGTGCACCTCGCCGCCGCCGTCCATCAGACTGGCGACATGGCGGCCGGGCAGGCCGGCCTTGTCGAGCAGTTCCTTGAGCCGGGCGCGGCTGATGTCGCCGTGGCCGATGACGGCGATCAGGCTGCGGTCCGCGCCCGAAGGCTCCGGCTCGGCCGCCGTCACCACCAGCGCGCCGACATCCTCGAACTGCCCGGAGCCGTCGGGGATGAAGGGCAGCCGCATGATGATCGAGGGTGCGCCGCGCCCGCCGGAGATCAGGTGCGGCCACCAGGGTTCCGCCTCGCCTTCCTGCGGCAGCGGCAGCACGCCGATGGTGCCCGGACGGGTGGTGACCACGCTCAGCACGTGATGGGCGTTGCGATGCAGGCTCATCGCAGTGGACGAGCCGTAGTGCCGGCGCGCCATGTCCCAATAGGCGACCGACTTGGCCGGCGCCAGCACGGCAACGGAGAAAGGACCCTGGAGATGGCAGTGCGCGCTCATCAGTTCGCGCCAGATGCGCGCCACCACCGCCTTCGGCAACGCCCCCTGGTGACGCGCGACGATGCGGCGCAGCACGGCGGCCTCGCGCCCCGGACGCATGAAGACCGGTGCGCCGCCGGCCGCCTGCTTGCTGCCGGCCACCTGCTGCACCAATTCGGTACGGCGCATGAGCAGATCGTGCAGGCGATCGTCGAGCGCGTCGATCTCGCGGCGCAAGGCGTCGAGGTCGTCCGTGGCAGCGGTCATGGGGCAGAGGTCCGGCGCTCTGGTGAAGCGGCATAGTATCTAGTCCGCGGCAGCGCCGAAAGCAAAGAAAACATTGACATAGATGCCCCTGCGCCCCTAGTACCAAGGGCTTTGCGGCTGGGCGCGCGGGCGCCAGGGCGGGATCATTCATGGGCGAGCTGAAGCGACCTCTCGAGCCGGCAACGACAGCGCCGGGAATGAGCGTGCGTCTCGGCATCGAGCGCCCGCTCCGGCTCGATTGCGGCGCCGAGCTCGGCCCGTTCACCGTCGCCTATCAGACCTACGGGCGCCTCGATTCCCAGAAGAAGAACGCGGTCCTGATCTGCCACGCCCTGACCGGCGATCAATATGTCGCCTCGACCCATCCGGTCACCGGCAAGCCCGGCTGGTGGCCCTACATGGTCGGTCCCGGCAAGGTGCTCGACACCAACCGCTACTTCATCATCTGCGCCAACGTGCTGAGCGGCTGCATGGGCACCGCCGGGCCGAAGGAGATCGACCCGCAGACCGGCAAGCCCTGGGGTCTGAACTTTCCGGTCATCACCATCGCCGACATGGTGCGGGCGCAGGCGCTGCTGCTCGACCATCTCGGCATCGAGGACCTGTTCTGCGTCATCGGCGGCTCGATGGGCGGCATGCAGGTGCTGCAATGGGCCGCGAGCTATCCCGCGCGCGTCTTCGCCGCGGTGCCGATCGCCAGCGCCGCCAAGCATTCGGCGCAGAACATCGCGTTCCACGAGGTCGGTCGCCAGGCGATCATGGCCGACCCGAACTGGCGCGGCGGCAACTACCTGCTGGAGGGCACCAATCCCTCTGCCGGCCTCGCCGTGGCGCGCATGGCCAATCACATCACCTATCTCTCCGAGGCGGCGCTGCACCGCAAGTTCGGCCGCAACCTGCAGAACCGCGAGCGCATCACCTATGGCTTCGAGGCGGATTTCCAGGTGGAAAGCTATCTGCGCCACCAGGGCATCACTTTCGTCGACCGCTTCGACGCCAACTCCTATCTCTACATCACCCGCGCCATGGATTATTTCGACCTGGCGGCGGAATACGGCGGCGTGCTGGCCAAGGCCTTCACCGGCACCCGCACCCGCTTCTGCGTGGTGAGCTTCACCTCCGACTGGCTGTTTCCGACGCGCGAGAACCGCGCCATCGTGCATGCGCTGAACGCCGCCGCGGCCAATGTCAGCTTCGTCGAGATCGAAACCGACAAGGGCCACGACGCCTTCCTGCTCGACGAACCGGAACTGTTCAAGATGCTCGCCGGCTTCCTCAACGGCGCGGCGGAACAGCGCGGCCTCGCCG
>DATKQA010000637.1:0-2614 GCA_035523835.1 Candidatus Sulfotelmatobacter sp. | reverse complement strand
GAACAAATTTGCCACCCAGCTCGTCGGCGAGCGCAATCTCCGCGCCCTTGCCCAGGTCACCGGCGCGCTGCCGCTGATGTTCGCCGGCACGCTGGAGATCACCGACATCGGCGCGCTCCTGGAGACGGTGCACGGCGTGGTGCTGACGGGGGCGCGGGCCAACGTGCACCCCTCCCGCTTCGGCGTCGAGCCGCATCCCCGGCACGAACCCTATGACACCTGCCGCGACGACGTGGCGCTGGCGGTGGCGGAGGCCTGCGTCGCGCGCGGCGTGCCGCTGTTCGGCATCTGCCGCGGGCTGCAGGAGATGAACGTCGCCTTCGGCGGCACGTTGCACCCCGAGATCCGCGAGATCGAAGGCCGCATGAACCATCGCATGCCGCGGCTCGCCTCGGGCGAGGTGCATCCCGATCCGCTCGTCGTCTTCGCCGATCGCCACGAGGTGACGCTGGTGCCCGGCGGCGTCTTCGCCGGCATTTTCGGCTGCGAGCGGATCAAGGTGAACTCGCTGCACGGCCAGGGCATCGACCGGCCGGGGGCGCGCGTGGTGGTCGAGGGCATCGCCGAGGACGGCACCATCGAGGCGATCCGCATCGCCGACGCGCCGGGGCTTGCCCTCGGCGTGCAATGGCATGCCGAATACGATCCGCAGACCAATCCGGTCAACCGCGCGCTCTACGAGGCCTTCGGCAAGGCGATCGAGGCCTATCGCAAGGGACACTGAAGCGGCTGTGGTCCCGTGACGGGAACCATCTACTCGGCCGCTTGCGGCGGTGCCGCGGGGTGCCAGCGCAGCACCGGCTTGCGGGCGGCGGCGGTCTCGTCCAGCCGGCGGCGCGGCGCCAGGGTCGGCGCCTCGATGAAGCGGGCCTTGTCGCCGGCCTTGGCGCGCTCGGCGAGGTGCCGCAACACGGCGATGAACTCATCGAGGCTGTCCTTCGATTCCGTCTCGGTCGGTTCGATCAACAGCGCGCCGTGCACGACCAGCGGGAAATACATGGTCATGGGGTGGTAGCCCTCGTCGATCAGCGCCTTAGCGAAATCGAGCGTGGTCACGCCGGTGTCCTTGAGGAAACGGTCGTCGAACAGCGCCTCGTGCATGCAGGGGCCGGGATAGGCCGGTGTCATCACGTCCTGGAGCGAGGCCATCACGTAATTGGCGTTGAGCACCGCGTCCTCCGCCACCTGGCGCAAGCCGTCGCCGCCGTGGCTCAGCATGTAGGCGAGCGCACGGATGAACATGCCCATCTGGCCGTGAAAGCCCTTCATGCGGCCGAAGGGATGCGCGCCCGGCTCGCCCTTCTGCTCGACCAGGCGGAAGCCGTCCGCTCCGTGCACGACATAGGGCAGCGGCGCGAAGGGCGCGAGCGCGGCCGAGAGCACCACCGGGCCGGAGCCCGGGCCGCCGCCGCCGTGCGGCGTGGAGAAGGTCTTGTGCAGGTTGATGTGCATGGCGTCGATGCCGAGGTCGCCCGGCCGCACCCGCCCGACGATGGCGTTGAAGTTGGCCCCGTCGCAATAGAAGAAGGCGCCGGCGGCATGCACCGCCTCGGCCACGGCGATGATGTCGCGCTCGAACAGGCCGCAGGTATTGGGGTTGGTCAGCATCAGCGCCGCCACGTCGGGGCCGAGCTTGGCCTTCAGCGCGGCGAGGTCCACGCGCCCGTCGGCCGTGGCCGGCACGGGATCGACGGCATAGCCGCACATGGCGGCTGTGGCCGGGTTGGTGCCGTGCGCCGATTCCGGCACCAGAACGCGCTTGCGCGCATCGCCCTGCGCCTCCAGCGCGGCGCGGATCGCCATCAGGCCGCAGAGCTCGCCGTGCGCGCCGGCGCCGGGCGACAGCGCCACGGCCGGCATGGCGGTCAGCGTCTTCAGCCAATGCGCCAGGCGGTCGATCAGCTCCAGCGCGCCCTGCACCGTCGCCATCGGCTGCAGCGGATGCAGCTCGGCGAAGCCGGCGAGCCGTGCCAGCTTCTCGTTCAGCCGCGGATTGTGCTTCATGGTGCAGGAGCCGAGCGGATAAAGGCCGAGATCGATGGCATAGTTCTGCCGGCTGAGGCGGACGAAATGGCGCACCACCTGCGGCTCGCTCAGGCCGGGCAGGCCGATGGCGTCCTGGCGCCGGAGCCCGCCGAGACGGTCGGCGACGGCCGGCGGCTCGGGCAGGTCGACGCCGCTGCGCCCGGCGCTGCCCTGTTCGAAGCTGAGCGGCTCCTCGTGCTGCAGGCCGCGATGGCCGCTGTAGGTGACAACGGCCGCCGCCGCGTCGCCCGATGCCGGTGCTGTCGGCCGTCCCTGCCGGTTCAGCATGTCACAGCGCTCCCTTCAGGCCGGCGGCGAGCGCCTCGACATCTGCGTCCGAGTTGGTCTCGGTCACCGCGACCAGCAGCAGGTTGGCAAGCCGTGGTTCGCCCGGGAACAGCCGCGACAGCGGCACGCCGGCGAGCACGCCCTCGGCGGCCAGCGCATCCACCACCGCCGCCGCCGGTTTCGGCAGGGCGAGGGTGAATTCGTTGAAGAAGGCGGTGTTGAGCAGGCTGACGCCGGGCACGGCGGCAAGCCGCTCGGCCGCCTGCACCGCCTTGGCGTGGTTGAGCGCCGCGAGCCGGAT
>DATKQA010000636.1:0-3778 GCA_035523835.1 Candidatus Sulfotelmatobacter sp. | reverse complement strand
CGGCGAGGCGCCGGCGCCGGCATCGGCGGCGGGCAAGGTCAGGGCCTGCGCCGAAGCCGAGATGGCTCCGAGCGCGATGGTGCCGAGCAGGAACATCAGTCTGGTGTGCACGTCGGTCTCCTCCGGACGTTGGTGTGCCGGCATCCTATAGCGCGTGTCGCCGCCGATTCGCCAGATCGTTCGCGCATCTAGACCTTGCGGCACCGGGGCGCCGGCAAGCTCGCATTTTGTGTGCGACATCACACCCGGTCCCGACGGAGGCTGGAATTAAGACCTTCGTAAGGTTCTGGCCACAGGATGGCGACAGAGGACGACGCACGCATGCTAGCCGCCCCGGCAGCAATTGGATGCCGCGTTGCCCCATGAATGGCACCTTGGAGAAACCGCATGCTTCCGATCACCCTCAGCACCCTCGTCGGCCGTCTCGGTCGCGACAAGTCCGGCGTTACCGCGATCGAATACGGCCTGATCGCCGGCGCCATCGCGGTGGCCATCATCACCACGGTCGTGGCGCTTGGCGGCGACATCAACAACCTGTTCGCGGCCGTCGGCAGCGCGCTCAACTCGGCCAGCGGCGGCACGAACTAGGCACAGAGTTGCCGCGGCGCGCCAGCGCCGTGCCACATCAAATGCCCTGCCGCCGTCCCGGCGGCAGGGCTTTGTTTTTGCGGGGCTCGATCCCAGTCCAAGCCGCCGTTCCCTTGACGCGCGCCGCCTTGAACCCTACCGTTTTCGCAGCCGCAACGAATGGGCACCCGGGCAATCCCCGGGCGAGGGAAGCGACCGACGATGAAGGATATCGATCAGGCCCTGGGTTTCGCGCCGGATGACGATGCGCCGATCCCCTACATGCTGCGCACGCGCGAGTATTACCGGGCGATCGGCTACGACACGCCCTATCGCTGGGCGCACCATATCCAGGCACCGTTCCAGCCGCTCGGCAAGCCGCTGGCGCGGTCGCGCGTCGCCATCGTCACCACGGCGGCGCCGTTCCGCCCCGACAAGGGCGATCAGGGCCCCGGCGCTGCCTACAACGGCGGCGCCAAGTTCTACCAGGTCTATGCCGGCGATGCCGCCGCGCCGCACGACCTCCGCATCTCGCACATCGGCTACGACCGCAAACATACGACAGCGACCGACAGCGGCACCTGGTTTCCGCTGCCGGCGCTGATCCGCGCCGCCGCCGCCGGCCGCATCGGCGGCGTCGCGCCGCGCTACTTCGGGGCGCCGACCAACCGCAGCCACCGCGTCACCGTGGAGACCGATGCGCCCGACATCCTGGCGCGCTGCCGCGACGACGCGGTCGATGCGGTGGTGCTGGTGCCGAATTGTCCTGTCTGCCACCAGACCGTGAGCCTGGTGGCGCGGCATCTCGAGGCCAATGGCATTGCGACCGTCATCACCGGCTGCGCCAAGGACATCGTCGAGCATGCCGCCGTGCCGCGTTTCCTGTTCAACGATTTCCCGCTCGGCAACAGCGCCGGGCGGCCGCAGGACCCGGCGTCGCAGGACTTCACGCTCGAACTGGCGCTGCGCGTCCTGGAATCGGCGCCGGGACCGCAGACCACGGTGCAGTCGCCGCTGCGCTGGTCGGCGGACGGCGCCTGGAAGCGCGACTATCTCAATCTCGCGGCGATTCCGCCCGACGAGCTCGAGCGCCGGCGGCGCGAATTCGACCAGCAGAAGGACATCGCCCGCAGCATCCGCGAGAACGCCGCCTAGGAAGCCTTCCGTGGCCAAGCCCTTCGCCGGCGTCCGCATCCTCGATTTCACCCAGGTACTGGCCGGGCCCTATGCCAGCTTTCAACTGGCGCTGCTCGGCGCCGACGTGATCAAGGTCGAGCGGCGCGAGGGCGAAGACGTGCGCCGCACGCCGCTCAGCCGCGAATGGGCCGAGCGCGGCATGGCGCCGAGCTGGATGGCGGTGAACGGCAACAAGCGCAGCCTGACGCTCGATCTGCAGAAGCCGGAAGCGGTCGAGATCATCCGCCGTCTCGCCGCGCAGTCCGACGTGGTGATGGAGAACTTCCGCCCCGGCGTCATGGACCGGCTCGGCATCGGCTATGATGCCCTCGCCGCGATCAACCCCAAGCTGATCTATTGCGCCGTCAGCGGCTTCGGCCGCACCGGCCCGTTCCGCGGCGAGGCCGGCTACGACGGCAAGATCCAGGCGCTCTCCGGCATCATGGCGATCACCGGCCATGCCGAGATGGGGCCGACCCGCGCCGGCTTCGCCGTCTGCGATATTCTCTCCGGCATGACCGCCGCCTTCGCGGTGGCGAGCGCGCTCTACCAGCGCACGCATAGCGGCAAGGGGCAGCTCATCGATGTCTCCATGCTGGAGGCGACCTTGGCCTTCCTGCCGGGACAGGTGGCGGATTTCACCGTCGCCGGCCATCGCCAGCAGCAATCCGGCAATCAGGCGGTGAGCCGGCGCGCCACCGCCAATCTGTTCAAGGCCGGCGAGGGCTATCTGCTGCTCGCCGTCAACAATGAGAAGCAGTATCGCGCACTGATGCAGGCCATCGGCCGCGCCGACGCGCTCGACGATCCCCGCTTTGCCGACTGGTTCCTGCGCAACGAGAACGCGGCGGCGCTGCGCGCCATCATCGAGGAGGCGCTCGCCGGGGCCGACGCGCGCACCTGGGAGGCGCGCCTGAACGCGGCCGATGCGCCCTGCGCCAGCATCTGGCGCATCGAGGAGGTCATCGATCATCCGCAGATCGCCGCGCGCCAGGCGATGCAGACCGTCGACACGCCCTTCGGTCCGCTCCGCTTCATGGGCAGCGGCTTCCAGCTTGCGCACGGCGGCGGCAGCCTCGATCATGCGGCGCCGGCGCTCGGCCAGCATACCGACGACGTGCTCGCCGAGGCCGGCTTCAGCGGTGCGGAAGTGGCGGCGTTGCGCCGCGCATCGGTGATCTGATTCGGCCGCACGAGGCATCCATGACGCTCGCATCCGACAGCGTGACCTTCCGGCCGCACAGTGCGCATTGGGGTGCCTTCCTGGCCGGCTGGCAGGGCGGCCGGCTGGTGGTCAAGCCGCATCCCGGCGATCCCGATCCGAACCTGCTGCTGCAGAACTTTCCCGAAGCGCTGCGGCACCGCGCCCGCATCGCCCGGCCGATGGTGCGCCGGGGCTGGCTGGAGCACGGTCCCGGTCCCGACGAACGACGCGGCCGCGACGAATTCGTGGCGCTGCCCTGGGACCGCGTGCTCGATCTGCTGGCCGGCGAGCTTGCCCGCGTGCGCGATGCGCGCGGGCCGGGCGGCATCTTCGGCGGCTCCTACGGCTGGTCCAGCGCCGGCCGTTTCCATCACGCGCAGAGCCAGGTGCATCGCTTCCTCAATACCGTGCTGGGCGGCTACGTCCGCTCGGTCAACAGCTACAGCGCCGGCGCCTCGGGCGTGCTGCTGCCGCACATCCTCGGGCCGATGGAGACGATCAGCCGCCGCAACGTCACCTGGGAGCAGGTGGCGGAGGCGAGCGAGGTGGTCATCGCCTTCGGCGGCATGGCCTTGAAGAACAGCATGGTCGGCGGCGGCGGCATCAGCCGGCATGTCGAGCGCGATGCCATGCGCCGGGCCCGCGCCCGCGGCTGCCGGTTCATCCTGGTCGGTCCGCTGCGCGCCGACCTGCCGACGGAAGCCGAAGCCGACTGGATCTCGCTCGTGCCCGGCACCGATACCGCGCTGATGCTCGGCATGGCGCACGTGCTGGTGAGCGAGGGGTTGCACGACCGGGCGTTCCTCGCGCGCTATACCGTCGGCTTTGCGG
>DATKQA010000635.1:0-2206 GCA_035523835.1 Candidatus Sulfotelmatobacter sp. | reverse complement strand
CGGTGCGGCAGGTAGAAATATTCGTCGCACCACGCCTTGAAGCGGGGATAGTAGTCGGCGGCGCTGCGGTCGCAGGCCTGTTTCAGCGCCGCGTGAAAGGCGGCCGTGTCCGCGGCATCCTCCACCATCGGCGTCAGGTCGGCGCCGCCGCCGAACCAGCTCTGCTCGGTCATGAAGTGGCGGGTATTCATATGCACCGCCGGCACCCTCGGCGATTGCATGTGGGCGACCAGCGAAATGCCGCTGGCCCAGAATTGCGTGCCGCCGGCATCGCCGCCGGCAAGCTGACGCTGCTCCGCGGAAAGGTCGCCGAAGACGGTGGAGACATTGATGCCGACCTTCTCGAACACGCGTCCGCGCATCACCGCCATCTCGCCGCCGCCGCCGCCCGGCCTTTCGGTGGCGATGCGCTGGAAGCGGCCGGGGGCCCGGTCGCAATAGGTTCCGGTCAGTTCGTCCTCGAGGGTCTCGAAGGCGGCGCATATGCGGTCGCGCAGTTCGGCGAACCAGGCGCTGGCGGCCTGCTGGCGGGAAGAAGAAGCGGCGTCGCTCATGCCGGCTTTTCTAGCACATCCGCGAACCTGCCCGTCTGCCTCAGTGCTTCGCCGAGCACCATGGCGGCGGCGACAGCCACGTTGAGCGAGCGCAGTCCCGGACGGAGCGGCACCCTAACCCGGGCATCGACCGCGGCATGGATCTCGTCCGGCACGCCCGCGCTCTCGCGGCCGAGGAGGAGCGTGTCGTCCGGTGCGAAGGCGAAGTCGGTATAGGCCCGTTCGGCCCGGGTGGTCAGCAGCACCAGGCGGCCCGGCCCGCGCTGGCGCAGGTAGGCCGGCCAGGACAGGTGGCGGCGCACCGTCGCATGGGCGGCGTAATCCAGCGCGGCGCGTTTCAACGCGCGCTCGGAGAAGGGGAAGCCGCAGGGTTCGATGACGTCGAGCGGGACGCCGAGACAGGCCCCCAGACGGATCAGCGTGCCGAGGTTCGGCGGGATGTCCGGCTGGTACAGAGCGAGGCGCATGAAGGCCGGAAAGTCCAATGATAACGGCCCTGTCCGAGGCTCCGGCAAACCTGCGGCAACCTGTCGCACTGTTTTGCCGAAAGGCTGGACAAGGACCCCGTATAGTGAGACAAAGCGGCGCGGGAATACAAAGACGTTTCGGGGGTTCGAGTAGATGACGACGACGACCAACGGCGCGGTCGTGCACGACGATAAGTCCCGCCGGGACTTCCTCTACATCGCAGCGGGTGCTTTTGGCGCGGTCGGTGCGGCGGCGACGATCTGGCCCTTCATCAGCCAGATGAGCCCGTCAGCCGACGTGCTGGCGCAAAAGGAAATCGAATTCGATCTGTCGCCGATCGCGGTCGGGCAGATCGTCACCGTGAAATGGCAGAGCAAGCCGGTGTTCATCTGGCACCGCACGGCGACGGACATCAAGGCGGCCGAGGCTGCGAAGCTCGCCGATCTCCGCGATCCGCAGACCGACCAGGCGCGCGTGCAGAAGCCGGAATGGCTGGTGCTGATCGGCATCTGCACCCACCTCGGCTGCATTCCGGTCGGCCATGAAGGCCCGTTCGAGGGTTTCCTCTGCCATTGCCACGGCTCGGTCTACGACACCTCGGGCCGCATCCGCCAGGGGCCGGCGCCGGCCAACCTCGCCGTGCCCCCCTATAAATTCCTCACGGACACCAAGGTCCGCATCGGCTAGAGGCTCGTCGCGATGTCGCTCCAGACGAACAGCAAGATCGTCAAGTGGATTGATTACCGCTTGCCGATCTTCACCATGATGCAGCATTCGGCGCTGGATTATCCGACCCCGAAGAACCTGAACTACTGGTGGAACTTCGGCTCGCTCGCCGGCATCGTGCTGGTGATCCAGATCATCACCGGCATCGTGCTGGCCATGCACTATACGCCGCACGTGAGCATGGCCTTCGATTCGATCCAGCACATCATGCGCGACGTCAACTACGGCTGGCTCATCCGCTATATCCACATGAATGGCGCATCGATGTTCTTCGCCATCGTGTACATTCACATCTTCCGCGGCTTCTATTTCGGTTCCTACAAGTATCCGCGCGAGCTGCTCTGGTGGATCGGCATCATCATCCTGCTGGTGATGATGGCGACCGCCTTCATGGGCTACGTGCTGCCGTGGGGCCAGATGAGCTTCTGGGGCGCCACCGTCATCACCAACCTGTTCTC
>DATKQA010000634.1:0-3117 GCA_035523835.1 Candidatus Sulfotelmatobacter sp. | reverse complement strand
GAGCGACGTCTCGTTCATTTCCGTCGGCACGCCGAGCGAACGCAGCGGCGCACCGGCGCTCGGCGCGCTCGACGCGGTGGCGGAAGAGATCGGCCGCGCCATCGGCCGCAAGAGCACGCCGCACACCGTCGTCGTGCGCAGCACGGTGCCGCCGGGCACGGTGGAGCAGCGCGTCGCGCCGATTCTCGTGCAGAGTTCCGGCCGTACCCTCGGGGCCGGGTTGGAGCTTTGCAGCAATCCGGAATTTCTGCGCGAAGGCAGCGCCATCCGCGATTTCGGCCAGCCGCCGTTCACCCTGGTCGGCAGCACCGGCGAGCAGGGCTTTGCGGTGATGCAGGAGGTCTATCGCGACGTCAAGGCGCCGCTGATCCGCACCAGCGTGCAGACCGCCGAATCCATCAAATACCTCTGCAACATCTTCCACGCGGTGAAGATCGGCTTCGCCAATGAGATCGGCTCGGTGCTGAAGCCGCTCGGCGTCGATGCCCGCGAGGCGATGCGCATCTTCTGCGAGGACCGCATCCTCAATATCTCCAGCGCCTATCTGCGCCCGGGCTTCGCCTTCGGCGGCTCGTGCCTGCCGAAGGATCTGCGCGGCTTCCTGTCGATCGCGCAGGCGCAGGGCGTCGATCTGCCCTTCCTCGGCAACCTGCTTGCCAGCAACCAGCAGCATGTCGAGCGCGCCTTCCAGATGATCGCACGCGGCGGGCGGCGGAAGGTCGCCCTGTTCGGCCTCGCCTTCAAGCCGGGCACCGACGATCTGCGCGAATCGCCGCTGGTGACGCTCGCCGAGCGGCTGATCGGCAAGGGCTTCGACCTTGCCATCTACGACCGTCATGTCGAGGTGGCCCGGCTGGTGGGGTCGAACCGCGAATTCATCGACCGCGAGATTCCGCATCTCGAACGCCTGCTGCGACCGACGCCCGAGGCGACCCTCGACGGCGCCGGGGTCATCGTCATCGGCCATGCCGCCGCGGCGGAGGTCGCCGCCGTCGCCGCCGCGCACGCCGGCCGCAGCATCGTCGACCTGCAAGGCGTCAAGGATCTCGAGCGGCTGCAAGGCGCCGACTACCAGGGTATCTGTTGGTGACGGCTCGGCCCAGGCTGCTGTTCATCGCGCCGCGTTACCTGCTGCCCGCCGATTCCGGCGGCAAGATCAGGACCGGCCACATCCTGCGCGGCCTGAAGGGCGGCCATTTCGACGTCACGCTCGCCGCGCCGGTGCCGGACGGTGCCGAGCGCCGGGACGCGGCGGAACTCGCCGCCATGTGCGACCGCTTCGCCGGCTGGCCCGAGGTCGGGCGCGGGCGGCTGTTCGCCTATTCCCGGCTGCGGCACTTGCCCTCGCGGCTGCCGATCCCGGTTGCCACCGATGTTTCCGAGGCCGGCCGCCGCCTGGTGGCCGGCGAGCTCGGCCGCCGGCCCGACCTGGTCGTGGTCGATTTTCCGCACACGGCGGTGCTGCTGCCGGACGCGATCGCGGCGCCGACGGTGATCTTCACGCACAACGTCGAAGCCGAGATTTTCGCCCGGCACGAGCGGGTCGCCGGCAATACGCTCCGCCGCGTCATCTGGCGCGACCAGTTCGCCAAGATGCGCCGCTTCGAGCGCGAGGTATTGCGGCGCTTCGACACCGTGATCGCCGTGTCGGAACGCGACCGCGATCACTTCCGGCGCGACTACGGCGTCGACGCGGCGGTGATTCCGACCGGCGTGGACCTGGACTATTTCGCCTATCGGGCGCCGGATCCGTCGGCCGCCGCCGAACCGGTCGTCGTCTTCACCGCCTCGATGGATTCGGCCGCCAATATCGACGGCATGCAATGGTTCATGGACGCGGTCTGGCCGCTGCTGGCCGCGGCGGTGCCGCGCGCGCGCGTGACGGTCGTCGGCCGCAACCCCGATCAGAAGCTGGTGCAGGCCGCCAGGGAACGCAACCTGCCCTGGCATTTCACCGGCTTCGTCGAGGACGTGCGCCCCTATGTGCATGAGGCGGCGGCCTACGTGATTCCGCTCCGTGTCGGCGGCGGTACGCGCATCAAGGCCTACGAGGCGATGGCGCTGGGCCGGCCCGTAGTCTCCACCCTGATCGGCGTGGAAGGCCTGTCGCTCGAACCGGGACGGCACTATCTGCTGGCCGATACGGCCGAGGCTTTCGCGCGCGCGGTGGCCGAGCTCCTCGGCGACGGCGCGCTGCGCGCCCGGCTGGCCGCCGCGGCGCGGCAACTGGTCGAGCAGAGCTTCGCCGCCAGCCGGGCGGCAGAGATCTTCGAGGCGATTTGCGTCGATACGCTGACGGCGCAGGCGGCGCCGAGATCCGGCCTCGGCAGCAGCGTCGCCTGAACCGGACAACCCGCCGCTACGACACGCGATAGATGACGATGCCGGGCACCGGCATGACCATCTTGGTCATGATCTGCGCCGGGACGTATTTCGCGAGATGCAGCGCCTGCAGGAGGGCGCCGATGCGCCGCGGCGTGGGGTCGATGCGGCCGATTTCGACCCAGTTCGGCTGCACGCGATAGAGCTTGGGATCGAAATTGCACCGGCTGTAGCCGCAGAAATCGACGTTGAGCGGACTGTAGACGACGATGTCGCCGGCTTTCGCCGGCGTGGTCAGCACGCGCGGCTTAAGGCCGGCGAAGTCGAGCAGCATGCTGGCATGGCGCGCCGTGTTCGGGTCGGTATGAACTTCGCCCGGATGTTCGCGGAGATAGCGGACGAGCGAATATTCGGCGAAGCGCGGCGTGGTGTTTTCCAGGTAGAAGGAGAGCGCATTGGCGCCGATCAGGGCCGCGAGGCCGGCGCAGACCCACAGGCGCGCCCCGGCGCGAAAGGCGGCGTACCCGACGTAGGCGACAACCAGCACGGCCGCCCAGGCCGAGACGGTGAAGTAGCGCGGCACCAGATAGAGAATGGGAAAGCTCAGCGCGATGAACAGGATCCAGCTCAGCATCAGCCCGATCACCAGCCCGATCGCAGGGTTGCGCAGCGGCTTGGCACGCTTGGCGAACCAGAGCCAGATTGCCGCGGGAACGGCGAGGATGTAGAGCAGGGCATATTTCTGGCTGGCGAACAGCGCCAGCAGCGGGTCGAGCCAGACGTTGACCGAGAGAA
>DATKQA010000633.1:0-3218 GCA_035523835.1 Candidatus Sulfotelmatobacter sp. | reverse complement strand
TAAAACCCAATCCATAATCTAGCGGCATAGCGGCAGGGCGCCGCGTCTTCCGAAGGGCATTGCCATGGCCTCGCTCCGCCAAGCCAATACGCGCACCGCCATCGGCTTCCTGAATGTCGGGCATGCGCTCGACCACTTGGCAATGGCGATCTTCCCCATCGCCGTGCTCGCCATCGCGCGCGAACTCGGCCGCGACTTCTCCGACGTGCTGCCGCTCTCGCTCGGCGGCTTCATCGCCTTCGGCGCCGGCTCGCTGCCCGCCGGCTGGCTCGGCGACCGCTGGAGCCGGCATGGCATGATGATCGCCTTCTTCTGCGGCCTGGGCCTGGCGCTGGTGCTGACCGGCCTGGCGCGGACGCCGTTCGAGATCGCCGCCGCCCTGACCCTGGTCGGCCTCTGCGCCGCCATCTATCACCCGGTCGGGCTGGCGCTCCTGGTCATCGACCAGAAGACGCTCGGCCGCACCCTCGGCGTCAACGGCGTCGCCGGCAATCTCGGCATCGCCGCCGCCGTGCTGTTGGCCGGCAAGCTGATCGATCTGTCCGGCTGGCGCACCGCCTTCATCGCACCCGGCGTCGCGACCTTCCTGGTCGGCCTGGCCTATTGGCGCCTCGTGCCCGATCCGGGGCCGGTCGCGAGGCGCGCCGGCAAGGCGGCGCCGCCGCTGCCGCGCGACATGCTGGTCCGCGTCTTCCTGGTGCTGGCCGTTGCCACCTTGGCCGGCGGCGTCATCTTCAGCGCCTGCACCAATGCCATGCCCAAGCTGTTCGACGAGCGGCTGCGCGCGCTGACCGACACCACCTTCGGCATCGGCGCCCTGGTCGCCGCGGTCTATGCGCTCGCCGCCGTGGCGCAGCTTTGTGTCGGCCAGTTGATCCAGCGCTTCCCGCTCAAGTCGATCTTCCTGCCGGTGGTGCTGATGCAGGCGCCGCTGCTCTATCTCGCCGGCTCGGCCGAGAACTGGGCCATGCTGGCGGCCGCCGTCGCCATGATGTTCTTCGTCTTCGGCCAAATCCCGATCAACGACGCCATGGTGGCCCGCTATGCCGCCAACGAATGGCGCTCGCGCGTCTTCGCGCTGCGCTATGTCGTCTCGTTCGGCGCCAGCGCGCTGGCGGTGCCGCTCGTCGCCGTGCTGCACCGGAACGGCGGCTTCCGGGAGCTTTTCGTGGTGCTGGCCGCCGTCGCACTCTGTACCCTGGCTGCTGCCTTCCTGCTGCCGGGTTCGGCGAGCGAGCGGGCGGCGGCGGCGCTGGCACAGCCGGCCGGAGGAGACGACTGATGGACAGCCTCAAGGATCCGGCGCTGGCGCGGCTGCTCGACCGGCTGCACCGGCAAAGCGACGACCAGCTCGAAGCGATGCAGCCCTACTATGCCGAGCGCGAGCGGCGCAAGGCGCCGCCGACCGCCGAGGAGGCCGCCGGGATCAAGGCGTTTCTGAGCGACAAGCTGGTCGCGCTGGATCGCGACAAGGCGGCATTCTGCTACCAGCTCTGCCGCGCCATGAACGCGCGGCGCATCGTCGAGGTCGGCACCTCCTGCGGCGTCTCGACGCTCTATCTCGCCGCCGCATTGCGCGACAATCTGCACGCGGACGCCGGCGGCGGCAGCGTCATCGGCACCGAATACGAGCCGGGCAAGGCGGCGGCGGCGCGCCGGCACTTTGCCGAGGCCGGTCTCGGCGCGTTCATCGAGCTGCGCGAGGGCGATCTCCGCGAGACGCTGCGGCATATCGAGGGACCAGTGGATTTCATGCTGGTCGACATCTGGATTCCCATGACCCGGCCGGCGCTCGAACTGGTCGCGCCGCATTTGCGCCCCGGCGCTATCGTCGTCTGTGACAACACCGAGCAATATCGCCAAGCCTATGCCGACTATTTCGCCTTCATCAACGACCCGGCACACGGCTTCCGCACCATGACCTTGCCCTTCGCCGGCGGCCTGGAATTCTCCGTCCGCTGTTGAAGGCCACAGCGCAACCGCCGGCCGGCATGGTTGCGTGGCCGCGGCGGTTCGCCGATCATTTCATCCGGGAAACGGCGGGCAAACGGATGTCGCGATCCGACAGGCTCCTCGATCTGATCCAGGTGCTGCGGCGCCATCGCCGGCCGGTCAGCGGCGCGCAGATGGCCGAGGAGCTCGGCGTCTCGCTCAGGACCATCTATCGCGATGTGCAGACCCTGATGGCCAAGGGCGCGCCGATCGCCGGGGAGGCCGGCACCGGCTATGTGCTGCGGCCGGGCTTCACCCTGCCGCCGCTGATGTTCACCGACGAGGAGATCGAGGCGATCGTACTCGGCTCGCGCATGGTGGCGCAGACCACCGACCGCGCCCTGGCCAAGGCGGCGCGCGATGCGTTGGCGAAGATCACCGCCGTGCTGCCGGCCGAGCGCGGCGATGAGGTCGGCACGCTCGGCGTCTTGGCCGGAACCTATCGGCAGGTTGCCGCCGACGGCGTCGACCTGGCGCTGATCCGCAGTGCGATCCGCGCCGAGCACAAGGTCTGGATCGCCTATACCGACGAATCCGAGATGCGCACCGAGCGGCAGATCTGGCCGATCTCGCTCACCTTTTTCGAGCGCGTCCGGGTCGTCGCCGCGTGGTGCGAGCTGCGCCAGGGCTATCGCCACTTCCGCACGGACCGCATCGGCCGCTTCATCGAGATCGGCGAGCGCTACCCCCGGCGGCGCCGCGTCCTGATGAAGGAATGGCGCGACATCGAGGGCCTGCCGGAGCTCGGCTGAGCCGCTTTCACTGCTGACAGAATCTGTCAGGCCGGCGCCCTATCATCCCTGTTACTGCCAAAGGCGGGAAGTGCCGCCAGACGGCAAATCGGACAACGAAAGGCCAGAACCATGAGCGATATCAGTCTTCTCCGTCGACACATTGTTCACGATACGATCTCATTTGCCAGGGCCATCGAGACCGTCTTGCGCTGGCGCAAGCGCGTCCGCGACCGGGCGCAACTGCAGGAGCTCGACGACCGAACTTTGGCCGACATCGGCCTGACGCGGCAGCAGGTGAATTTCGAGGTCACCAAGCCGTTCTGGCGGATGTAACCCCGGCCATGTCAGGGTGGCGCCACGCCAGCGGCCTTCAGGGCCCTGGCCTGGCGCTTGGCCAGGGTGTTCACGTCGAAATCGGCGATCAGTTCGTGAAACAGCCGATGCCAGTTGATCTCGGCTTTGAGGTGCAGGAACACGCCGCCAAGCCCGATG
>DATKQA010000632.1:0-9086 GCA_035523835.1 Candidatus Sulfotelmatobacter sp. | reverse complement strand
GTTGAACATACCGTCACCGAGGAAGTGACCGGTGTCGACCTGGTCAGAACTCAGCTCGAACTCGCCGGCGGGCGCACCCTCGCCGAGCTCGGCCTCATGCAGGCGGCTATCGCGGACCCGCGCGGCATGGCGATGCAGCTTCGCATCAATGCCGAAACCATGGCCGCTGACGGCGGCGCGCGGCCGGCCGGCGGGACGCTGACGTCCTTCGAGCTGCCGCTCGGCCCCGGCATCCGCATCGACACCGCCGGCTATGTCGGCTACCGCAGCAATCCGAACTTCGATTCGCTTCTGGCCAAGCTCGTCGTGCAGGCACCGTCGGGCAAGTTCGCCGACGTCGCGGCCAAGGCCTACCGGGCGCTCTGTGAATGCAAGATCGCCGGCCTGCCGACCAATATACCGTTCCTGCAGAACCTGCTGCGGCATGCGGATTTCCTCGCCGGGCGGGGCCATACCCGCTTCGTCGAGGCGCACGCCGCCGAGCTCGCGGCAGCCGACCGGGGCGAGCATCAACGGCTGTTCTTCGATCTCGCGGCGCCGCTTCGCCATGCCGGCGCCAAGGTCGATGCCGGCGATCCCCTGGCGGTGTTGGCGCACGGCAAGAGCGACGGGCCGGCCATGGCCGCGGCGGCACCGGCCGTGCCCAACGCGCTCGCCGCGATCGACGTGATCGGACCCGACAATACCGTGCCGCTCAAGGCGCCGATGCAGGGCACCATCGTCAGCATCGGGGTGGGCGAAGGCGATAGCGTGCGCGCCGGCCAGCCGGTGCTGGTGATGGAAGCGATGAAGATGCAGCATGTCGTCAACGCCGACGTCAGCGGCATCGTGCGCGCCCTGACCGTCGCCAGCGGCGATACGGTCTTCGAGGGCCATCCGCTCGCCTTCATCGAGCTGGCCGAGATTACCGGCGATGCTGGCGAGGCGGCCGAGGACATCGATCTCGACGCCATCCGTCCCGATTTGGCGGAGGTGCTGGCGCGCCAGGCCAAGACCCGCGACGCGGCGCGGCCCGAGGCGGTGGCGCGGCGGCGCAAGACCGGCCAGCGCACGGCGCGGGAGAATATCGAGGACCTCTGCGATCCCGGCTCCTTCGTCGAATATGGCGCGCTGGTGCTGGCGGCGCGGCGGCTGCGCAATTCCATGGCGGAACTGATCGACCAGACGCCGGCCGACGGCCTGATCATGGGCGTCGGCCGGGTCAACGGCGCGCAATTCGCCGACGAGCGAAGCCGCTGCCTCGCCATCGCCTACGACTACACGGTGCTGGCCGGAACCCAGGGCAAGAAGAACCACCAGAAGCAGGACCGCATGTTCCACCTGGCGGAGAAGTGGCGCCTGCCCATCGTGCTGTTCGCCGAAGGCGGCGGCGGCCGGCCCGGCGACACCGACATGATCGCCGTCGCCAGCCTCAACATCGACACCTTCCATCGCTTCGGCCGGCTGAGCGGCTCGGCGCCGCTGGTCGGCGTCACCTCGGGGCGCTGCTTCGCCGGCAATGCGGTGCTGCTCGGTTGCTGCGACGTGGTCATCGCCACGGCGAATTCCTCCATCGGCATGGGCGGGCCGGCGATGATCGAGGGCGGCGGCCTCGGCGTGTTCCGCCCCGAAGAGGTCGGCCCGATGGCGGTCCAGGTGCCGAACGGCGTGGTCGATGTCGCCGTCGCCGACGAGGCCGAAGCGACGGCGGTGGCGCGGCAATATCTCGGCTATTTCCAGGGCACGGTCGGCGAATGGTCTTGCGCCGATCAGCGGCTGCTGCGCCAGGCGGTGCCGGAGAACCGGCTCCGCGTCTATGACATCCGCGCCGTGATCGACACGCTCGCCGACACCGGCTCGGTGCTGGAGCTCCGCCGCGGCTTCGGGCGCGGCATGATCACCGCGCTCATCCGCATCGAGGGCCGGCCGCTCGGGCTGATCGCCAACAACCCGATGCATCTCGGCGGCGCCATCGACAGCGATGCCGCCGACAAGGCGGCGCGCTTCCTGCAGCTCTGCGATGCCTACGATCTGCCCGTCCTGTCGCTCTGTGACACGCCGGGCAACATGGTCGGGCCGGAGGCGGAGAAGACCGCGCTCGTGCGCCATTGCTGCCGCATGTTCGTCATCGGCGCCAATGTCACGGTGCCGATCTTCACCGTGGTCCTGCGCAAGGCCTATGGCCTCGGCGCCCAGGGCATGGCCGGCGGCGGCTTCCACGCGCCGTTCATGACCGTGGCCTGGCCGACCGGCGAGATGGGCGGCATGGGGCTGGAGGGCGCGGTGAAGCTCGGCTATCGCAACGAACTCGCCGCCATCAGCGATGCGGCGGAGCGCAAGGCCGCCTACGAGCGCATGGTCGCCGAGATGTACGAGAACGGCAAGGCGCTGAACACGGCAAGCCTGTTCGAGCTCGACGACGTGATCGATCCGGCGGCGACCCGGCAATGGATCATGGCCGGCCTGCGTGCCGTGCCGCCGGCCGCGCGCGGCGCCGACAAGAAGCGTGCCTGGATCGATACCTGGTGAATTGCGGCGGTGGCGGCGTATGCTGCCTGCCGCTCCGCCCGCTTGAACGACAGCCGCCCGAGGCCCGCTGATGACGCTCCCGCCCAATGTCACCGTCGTCTCCCATCCCCTGGTGCAGCATAAGCTCAGCCTGATGCGCAACCGCGAGACCTCGACGGTGAATTTCCGCCGGCTGCTGCGCGAGATCGCGCTGCTGCTCGGCTACGAGGTGACGCGCGATCTGCCGCTCGAGCACCGGCGGATCGAGACCCCGGTGGCGCCGATGGAGGCGCCCTTCATCGAGGGCAAGAAGCTGGTCATCGTGCCGATCCTGCGCGCCGGCCTCGGCCTTGCCGACGGCTTGCTCGATCTCGTGCCGCTGGCGCGTGTCGGCCACATCGGCCTCTATCGCGATCCCGAGACGCTCGCCGCGGTCGAATATTTCTGCAAACTGCCGGAAGACGTGGCGAGCCGCTCCATCATCGTTTGCGACCCCATGCTGGCGACGGCGCATTCGGCCATTGCCGCCGTGCATCTCCTCAAGCGCCATGCGGTCAGGCGCATCAAGTTCATGGCGCTGCTGGCGGCGCCGGAGGGCATCGCGGCGCTGACCGCGGCGCACCCCGACGTGCATGTGGTGGTGGCCGCGGTCGACGAGCGGCTGAACGAGCATTCCTATATCGTGCCCGGCCTCGGCGACGCCGGCGACCGGCTGTTCGGGACGCGCTGAGGCGGGACCGGCTCAGAACAGCGGCCGGCCGATCGAGTCCGGGAACAGGAAATCCAGCGACAGGTGAAACTGCGCGGCGACGCCGACGCCGCTGCCCGCGGCATGGGTCGTCGGCACCAGCGCTTCCAAGCCGAAGTCCCAGCCTTCGCCGGCATAGTTGAAGCCCGGCGCGACGACGCCGGTGGTCGCGGCGCCGTGGCCGCTCCGCGTCGGCGTGGCGAAGAACATCTCGACGATCGGCGTGACGCTGCGCAGAAAGTCCGGGAGCGCGACGGCCTGCACCTTGGATTCGAGATAGGGCAGCGAATATTCGATGGCGATGCCGCCCTGCCACAGGCTGGCACGGCCCCCGGGGTCGGCGGCCTGGAAGCCGAAGGTGCCGGTGACGGCGAGCGGCCGCAGATAGCCGATGTCGAGATCGCCCAGGCCCTTGCCGAAGAAGATCGCCGGCGTGGTGGCGCCGGACTCGTCGGCGCCGGCCCGGCGGGCTCCGGTGTCGCCGAATTCGCGCGTCACACCCGCCGAGAGCAGGAATTCGTGCGGCTGGTTGTCGAGTATCAGGTACTGCACCGTCGCCTGCAGGTTCGGGGCGCCGTTCTGCGTCGGCGCGCCGAGCCGGTGCAGCCAGGAATAGCCGTCTTCCAGGGACAGGCCCCAGCGATCGGTGATGGTCTTGTCGTAGGTCACGTCGAGATTGGTCTGGCGGTCGGCCGCGCCGGGTGTCGTGGCGCGCAGCGGCTGCGTGCTCGGCGTCAGGTAGATTTCGTCCGACGGCGCGATCTGCGGCAGGACGATGGTGGCCGGAAACGACCGGTCGCCGGCGGCGGTATAGGCTGCCGCCTCGCCCGGCCCGGCAAGCGCGCCGGCGGCGGCGAGCGAGGCGAGCGCCGCTGCCAGTCCGCAGCGCCGCCCCGGCGAGGTGGCCGCCGCTCTCTTTCGCCAATCGTCCATGCGCTCGGGCCTTCTGCTTTCCTGATCGCTTGATACCAGCTTCATTTCGACAGGGCGACGAAAACGCCGTTCCAACCGGCCGGCGGCGGGTCGGCTTCGTATTCGGCGATGCGCTGTTCGTAGAGGTCGTAGAGCGGGCCGAGCCGTGGCGCCGTCCCTCGGGCTTCGCCGAGCGCCCGGCGCGCGCCTTTCCAGTCGCGCCGCCGGTAGCAGGCGAGCATGGCATCGTGGCGGTGCACCAGTGCCTCATGTTCGGCCGTGGCGGCGAGGGTGCTGTCGCCGAGCAGCGTATAGACGCGCACCGCCTCCGCCTTGCCTTTCACCGCGATGAGGTCGAGTTCGAGCGCTGCCCAGCCCGGCGCCGCCGTGCGCGTCGTCTCGCCGAGGACGATGTCGACGCCATAGAGCTTCGATTGCCCCTCCAGGCGGGAGGCCAGGTTGACCGCGTCGCCGAGCACCGAATAGTCGAAGCGTTGCTCCGAGCCCATATTGCCGACGACGCAATCGCCGGTGTTGACGCCGATGCCGATATGGAGCGGGTGATAGGGCCGTTCCCCGGCCTCCGCCTCCGCCTTGAGCTGCCGGTTGAGGTCGGCCATCGCGCGGGTCATGGCCAGCGCGCTGGCGCAGGCATGGTCGGCATGATCGGCATCGTCGAGCGGCGCGTTCCAGAACGCCATGACGCAATCGCCCATGTATTTGTCGATGGTTCCCTGCCGCGCCATGATGATGTCGGTCACCGGCGTAAGGAAGCGGTTGATCAGTTGGGTGAGGCCCTGCGGGTTGGCCTTGAACTGCTCCGATATGGCGGTGAAGCCGCGCACGTCGCAGAACATCAGGGTCATGTTGCGGGTTTCGCCGCCGAGCTTCAGGCGCTCGGGGTGGGCGGCCAGCACGTTCACCATGGCCGGCGCCATATAGTGTTGGAAGGCGGTGCGCACGCGGCGGCCCAGGCGATCGATCACCCAGTAGCGGAACAGCAGCACGCCGAGCGTTGCCGCGACCAGCGCCGCGAGCGGTTGCGCCAGCGGCAGCCAAAGGCCATGGAGGAAGGCGGCTTGCGCCGCCGCGAACCAGAGCGCGAGCGCGGCGGTGCCGGCCAGCGCCGCGAGCCGGGTCGGCAGCCGGGCGGTCGCATAGCCGACCGCGGCGGCCAGCAACAGCAGCGCGGCCACGCCGGCGAGGGCCCAGAGCGGCGGCGGCGGGGTGATGAAATCCTGCTGCAGGATGCTGTCGATGACATTGGCCAGCCGCTCCGTGCCCGGCAGCGGCGTCGGGCCGAAGGGCGTGGCAAAGGCATCGGCATTGCCGGTGAACGACCCGCCGATCAGGACCAACCGGCCCTGCAGCGCCGCCGGCGGCACCCGGCCCTGCAGCAGATCGACGAAGGAATAGGTCCTGAACGTGCCACGCGGTCCGCGGTAATTGATCAGGAGCCGCATGGCGCGGTCGGTCGGCACCAGAATGCGGCCGATGCGGACGCCCCGGCCGAGCGCGAGGCCGACATCGGCCCAGGGCACGCCGAGATAGGCGGCCGCGGCGCGCACCGGGATGGAGGGCTGGAAATCGCCGTCGTAGGGCAGGGCGACATAGTCGTAGCGCACGGCGCCGTCGTTGTCGTAGGCCACTTCGACATGGCCGAGGCCGAGGGCGGCGGTGGCGAGCGGCGCGATCGGCGCCACCGCGGCGACCGGCGCCAGGGTGAAGGCCGGCTTTTCGGGGCTGTTGTCGAAGCGGGCATAGGCGGCGTTCGACAGATAGTCGGGCGCCGCTCGCGCCGGTCCGGCGGTCGCCAGCGCGAAAGCCAGGAGGACATTGCCGGAGGCGCGGATGGCGGCGGCGAAATCCGCGTCCGGGTCGTCGTCGGCGAGCTGCCGCAGCGCCGACTGGAGCGGCGGATTCGATCCCGGCGGCAGCGCGGCGGCGGCGGCGCGGGCGGCCGCCTGCAGGTCGGCCGGCACCGGCTGCTCGGGCTCGGCGAACAGCACGTCGAACACCACCACCTTGGCGCCGGCCGCGTCGAGCCGCCTCAGCGCTTCGGCGAAATAGCGGCGGCTGAAAGGCCAGCGCCCGAGTGCCGCAAGGCTCTTGTCGTCGACCAGGATGACCGTCGTATCCGGGCCCGGCGGCCGCACGCCGCGCAGGCGGAAGCGCAGGTCGAGGGCGGCCGTCTCCAGCCCGCGCACGGCCGCGGAATCGGCGAAGACGGCAAACGCCAACACGACGGCGAGCGCCGCCATGACCGCCAGTCCCGCCTCGCGCGTGCCGCGTGGGAAGGCCAAGCGAGCGGCCTACTTCAGATCGGTCCGCGCGATGTCGGCAGCGAATTCCTCCGGCGACCAGACGCGCGCCGGCACCGGATCCTTGCCGGCCTCGACACGGGCGCCCCAACGGGCGGGAATGGTGACCGACCGGGCCGTCGTCGCGCTGGCAAGCGTCACCGTGCCCTCGAGCACGCCGACCTGGGTCGCGCCGGGCGCAGCCTCGATGAACCAGTCGGTGCCGCGCACGGCGGCGACGCCGGTGGCGGTGTCGACCTCGAAGTGCGACGGCTGGGTCAGCTTGGCAACCGTCGCGCGCAACAGGCCGGCGGCGAGCGACAGCCTGGCTTCGCGCTGCTGCCCGCCGCTGGCGACTTCGTAGGCCTGGATGGTGATCCGGCTATTGGCGGCCAGAGCCAGCACCGAGCCGTCGTTCATGCGCAGCTTGAGCCTGGCGCCGACCGGCACGTCGAGGGTGTCGCCGGCATGCACGGCGTCGCCGGCCTTGAGCGGCTGCTGCTGTCCGCCCGTCACCACGGTGCAGGCCCCGGCGACGGCCAGGACTTCGCCCGCCGGGGCGGCGGCCGCCTCGGCGCCGGGTGGCCGGAGGGCGAGGCCGACGACGACGACCAGCATGGCCAGCAATTTCCGCGGCATGACGAAATCCCCCAACCGGATACTTGGCGATGGTAGGATCGCCGGCCGCAAATCCGCAAGGGCGGTCATCGGTTAGCCGGTTTTTCGGCAGCCGAATCTTTACATGGGTCGAGGCTGCGCCTAGGATTTCGCGCATCGATGGGGATGGGGTTCCCCGACAACCGCTCGTCGTGAGCTGATGACTCCTGCCAAGTGCCGTCGCGGGTGCAGGTGGGCGGTTGCGTTCCGATCTCCCGAGCCTGCTTTCCGCCGCAACAGGGAGACCGGAAGGTGATGCGCAGCAGACCGTTGGTTTCGAACCCTCGCGCCGCCGGGTGGCGCCGATGAATTCGGCCGCCGTTTCGGCCACCTTCTGGGTCGCTTTCGGCAGCGCCGTCGGCGGCGTCACGCGCTACTGGGTCGGCGTCGCCGTCGCCCGCCTGGCCGGCGAGGCTTTTCCCTGGGGAACGCTCCTCATCAACATCGTCGGCTCCTTCGTGATCGCCTATTTCGGCACGCTGACCGCAGCGAACGGGATGCGGCCGGCGAGCCTCGAGGCCCGGCTCTTCGTGATGGTCGGCCTCTGCGGCGGCTTCACCACCTTCTCGTCCTTCAGCCTGCAGACCGTTGATTTGCTGCGCGGCGGTGAAAACGCCCGGGCGCTCGCCTATATCCTTGCTTCGGTGGCGCTGTGCCTGGCCGGCTCGATGTTCGGTCACTATGCTGCCGGCCTCGGCGCGCGCGGTTGAGCGGGAGGTGAAGCATGCCGCTCGAAATCGCTGCCGTCGTCGTCGATCCCCGCACCCTGCCGTTCTGCCTGGCCGGCGCCGTGGCCGCGGCGGCGGTCGATCCGGATAGCCGGATCGAGGCCTATCATCCGCGGCTCAGGCCGGAAGCCCGCATCATGCCGACCGAGGAAGTGCTGACGGCGGCACGGCGCGCCGAGCTGGAAGCCGCCGCCGGCGCGCAGAGCGCCGCGATGCAGGCGGCGTTCCGGGCCTGGGCCGCGACGGCGGGGCCGTTGGCGGCAAGGGTGCGTTGGCAGGAAGAGGCGGTCGAGGCGACTGAAAGCGCCGTCGCCGCACGCGGCGGCCGGGCCGATCTGGTGGCGCTGGTGCGGCCGGACGATCCCGAGGCCCACGCCGCGCTGCATGCCGCCATCTTCGAAACCGGCCGTCCGCTGCTGCTGCTGCCGCGCGACAAGGCCGCGGCCCATTTCGGACGGCACCTCGCCATTGCCTGGAAAGCCGACGCCCCGGCCGAGCATGCGGTGGCGGCGGCACGGCCGTGGCTGCGGCGCGCGCAGCGGATCAGCGTGCTGATGATGGGCGGGAGCGACGACGCGCCGCCGTTGCCGGCGGAGTTGGCGCCGCTGCTCGACGGCTCAACGGCGAAGCCGACCGTTCTCGCGGTCGATGCCGGAGCGCTATCGGCCGGCGAACGGCTGCTGCAGGCGGCGACCACGCTCGGCGCCGATGGCCTGGTGATGGGTGCCTACCGGCACCCGCGCATCATGGAGTTGATCCTGGGCGGCGTGACCCGCGAAGCGCTCCGCCACGCGGAACTGCCGCTCTTCATGATGCATTGAGGCCGCGGCCGGCGGCTCAGGCCAGCCTGGCGCGCGCCGCGGCCGAAAGCCGCTCAATGACCAGCACGATGGCGAACTGGACGATCAGCAGCATCGAGACCTCGGGATACTGGAACAGGTTCATGGCGGTCAGGAGCTGGAAGCCGATGCCGCCGGCGCCGACGAAACCGAGCACCAGGGACGAGCGGATGTTCTCGTCGAAGCGATAGAGGCCGATGCCGAGCAGCGAGGGCAGCACCGAGGGAATGATGCCGTGGGTGAAGATCTGCACCCGCCTGGCGCCGGTGAGCGCCAGCGCGTCGATCGGCGCCATGTCCATGTGCTCGATCATCTCGGCATAGAGCCGGCCGAGCATGCCGATGGAATGCACCGCCAGCGCCAGCCCGCCGGGAAAGGGGCCGAGGCCGACGGCGGTGACGAAGAAGAGCGCCCA
>DATKQA010000631.1:0-4317 GCA_035523835.1 Candidatus Sulfotelmatobacter sp. | reverse complement strand
GCGATCCGGAAGGACTTCAATGCCGCCCAGAGCGGCGGCAGGAAGGTTTCGCTTGCCGACCTGATCGTGCTGGGCGGCGCGGCGGCGATCGAAAAGGCGGCGAAGGCTGCCGGGCACGACGTGCAGGTCCCGTTCGCACCGGGACGCATGGACGCCTCGCAAGAACAGACCGATATCGATTCCTTCGCACCGCTGGAACCGACCGCGGACGGGTTCCGCAACTATCTCCGCGGCCCGCAGCGCCTGTCGGCCGAGGAGCTGCTGGTGGATCGGGCACAGTTGTTGACGCTGACGGCGCCCGAGATGACGGTTCTCGTCGGCGGCCTGCGCGTCCTCGGCGCCAATGCCGGCAGGGCCGCGCACGGCGTCTTCACCAGGCGGCCGGGAACGCTGAGCAACGACTTCTTCGTCAACCTGCTCGACATGGGCACGCAATGGCAGCCCTCCGCCGGCGCCGACGGCGTCTATGAGGGCCGCGACCGGAAGACCAACGAGATCAAGTGGACCGGCACCCGGGTCGACCTGATCTTCGGGTCGCACTCGCAGCTCCGCGCGCTGGCGGAGGTCTATGCCTGCGCCGACTCTACGGAGAAGTTCGTGCAGGATTTCGTCGCCGCCTGGAACAAGGTGATGAACCTCGACCGCTTCGACCTCGCCTGATCGGCATCCGCTTCGCGCCGGCGAGCGCCGTGGCCGTCGAGCGTGCACGCGCTCGACGGCCATTGCCGTTCCGCTTCGCCTTGAGCGGGAGGCTTGCGCCGCCGTCGGGCAGGCGAATCATCAGGTGCTAGAGATACCCTTCCCCCGCCTCTTCGGCGAAGCGGCTCGGGTCGCCCTCCCAGACGATGCGGGCATGCTCGAGCACGTAGACGCGGTCGGCATGGGGCAGCGCGAACGTGACGTTCTGCTCGCCGAGCAGCACGGTGATGGACGTGCTCTGGCGCAGACGCTCCAGCGCCTTCGATAGCTGCTCGAGGATGACCGGCGCGAGGCCGAGGGTCGGCTCGTCGAGGATGAGCAGGTCCGGCCGCATCATCAGCGCGCGGGCGATGGCCAGCATCTGCTGCTCGCCGCCGGACAGGGTGGCCGCCATCTGCCCCTGCCGCGACCTGAGGATGGGAAACAGATCGAACAGCCACTCCATGCGCTCGGCGCTCTCGGCCGCGCTCTGGTGCTGGCCGCCGAGGTCGAGGTTCTCACGCACGGTCATTTCGCCGAACAGCTCGCGGGTCTCGGCGCAGTGCGCAATGCCGCCGCGGGCGATGGCCGCCGCGGAAAGGCCGCCGAGCGCTTTACCCTCGCGGCTGATGCTCCCCGAATAGGGCACGATGCCGGAGATGGCGTTGAACAGGGTGGTCTTGCCGGCGCCGTTCAGGCCGACGACGGAGACGAACTCGCCCTGGTGCACATGGATGGAGACGTTCTCCAGGGCTTGCGCCTTGCCGTAGTGCACGCTGAGATTTTCGACCTGCAGGAACGGCATTTTGTCGTGAAAGGAGGATTCCGGCCGCGCCGCCGTCTCGATGCTGCCGCCGAGATAGACGCGCCGCACGGTCTCGTTGCTCATCACCTCCGCCGCCGTGCCCTCGGCGATGCGTTCGCCGACATACATGGCGAAGACCCGGTCGACCATCGCCGCCACGCTCTTCACGTTGTGATCGACCAGCAGCACGGCGCAGCCCTCGTCGCGGAACGCCCTGATCAGGGCCGAGAACTGCACCGTCTCGGACGAGGTGAGCCCGGCAAAGGGCTCGTCGACCAGCAGCACGCGCGGATGGCGGGCGATCGCCTTGGCCAACTCCATCTTGCGCAGATCGGCGAAGGGCAACGTTGCCGGCCGACGGTCCAGCACCGGCGTCAGGCCTACCCGATCGGCGATGGCGCGGACGCGAAGCTCGACCTCCGGATCGGGAAAGAGCCGGGTCAGCTTGTCCGGCAGGAGGCCGAGCAGGATGTTCTCGAGCACGGTCTGGCGGTGCAGCGGCCGCGAATGCTGGAACACCATGCCGGCGCCGAGACGGGCGATCTTGTGTGCCGGCCAGCCGGCAACCTCGACGCCCTGGATGCGCACCGAGCCGGTATCCGGCCGCTCGATGCCCATGATCAGCTTCATCACCGTCGATTTGCCGGACCCGTTCGGCCCGATCAGACCGAGGATCTCGCCGCCGCGCACGTTGAAGCCGATGTCCTTGACGGCGACGAGGCCGCCGAAGCGCTTGCCCAGTCCGCTGACCTCGAGATGCGCGGCTTCGCCGGCCCCGCTCATGATGTCTCCCGCGAGCGGGTGATGAGGCCGAGCAGGCCGCTCGGGAAGAGCAGAACGACCACCAGCGCGATGGCCGAGACGATGAAGTTGGAGAGGTCGCCGAGCGGCCGCAGCGCCTCGCCGGCAGCGATCAGGAACACCGCGCCGAGAACCGCGCCGAGAATGGTGCGCCGCCCGCCGAGCACCGCGGCGATGATCACCTGCACGCCCACGGTGACGTCGATGAAGGTGCCTACCGAGACGGCGCCGAGATAGAAGACCAGCAGCGCGCCGGCCAGGCCGGAGAAGAAGGCGCTGATGATGAAGGCGGCGAGCTTGTGCTTGGTCACGTTGAAGCCAAGCGCACCTGCCTGGATCGCGTCCTGCCCGCTCGCTTGCAGGATGAGGCCGACCGGCGAACGCGACAGCCCGTACAAGACGACGCCGCTCACCGTCATGAAGCCGAGCGCGATCCAGTAGTTGACGCCATCCTTGATGGAGACGACATCGGGTACGGTGAGGCCGATCTCGCCGCCGGTGAAGCCTGCGGCCACAACCACGAAATTCTGCAGCATCAGCACGGCGACGAGCGTGGTGAGACCGAAGTAGGGACCGCGCACGCGAAGCGCGGGAAGCGCCAGCACCACGCCGCCCGCGACCGCGACGAGGGCGCCGGCCGCGATGCAGAGCGCGATCGGCGGCTGATAAAGATTGTCCAGGATTCCGGCCGTGTAGGCACCGAGGCCGATCAGGAAAGTCGGGCCGAAATTCACCTCGCCGGCAAAACCGAAGAGAAGATCCCAGGCCATCGAGAAGACGCCGTAGTAGTAGGCGATGGTCAGGAGGCCGAGAATATAGCCCGAGACATAGAGCGGCAGCGTCGCCGCCAGCGCGACGACGATCAGGCAAATCCAGATCGTGCGCGAACGAACGATGCGCGACAGGAGCGAGGGCGCGGCGCTCACCAGGCGTTCTCCGCAGCCGGCCGCTCGACGCGATACATCGCCATGCTAGCGCCGACCGAGCAGGCCGCGCGGCCGCACGTACATGACGATCACCAGCAGCAGCAGGGCCGGAATGGTGCGATAGGCCGGCGAGATCAGATAGGCGGTCACGGTTTCCAGGTAGCCGACGACATAGGCGGCGATCAGCGAGCCGGAGACGCTGCCCAGCCCGCCGAGCACCACGATGGAGAAGGCGCTGGCGGTGAGGGGGCCGACGCTGTAGCTGGAAACGCCGAGAAACATGCCGAGCAGCACGCCGGCGATGCCGACCAGGGCGCCGTAGATGGCCCAGACGGCGATATAGATCCAGGCGAGCTCGATGCCGAGCAGCGTCACGCCGCGCGGATTCATCGAGGCGGCGAGCACCGCCTTGCCGGCGCGGGTGCGGTTGACCAGCAGCCACAACAGCCCGATCACCAGCCAGCAGACCACCGCCGTGAAAATCTCGTTCGTCGGCGTCCGCACGCCGGCGATCGACACCACGCCTTCGACGATCGGCAGCACCGTCTTGGCATTGTTCGTATAGAGGTAGGCGACCAGCTCGCTGATCATGATGCCCCAGAGAAGGGTGGCGGTGAGGATGAAGATCTCCCGCTCCTCCTCGCGAATCTTCCGCGTCTGCTGCAAGGGCCGCACGATGGCGAAATAGGTGAGCATCGACATCGCGAGCCCGACCAGCACGCCGAACATCGCGCCGAGATAGCTGTTCACGCCGACCGAACCGGCCACCCAGGCGGCGACCACGGCGGCAACCATCAGCGCGCCGTGCGACAGATTGAGTACGCCGGAAACGCCGAAAATGAGGGTGAAGCCGGTAGCACCCAGGGCGTAAAGCGCGCTGATGGCGAAACCGTCAATCAGGATTTGCCAAAAGAGCATCACTCGCGCCCCCGCGACGTCATGGGCGTTTCACAATTCGCGCAAGCGGCCCTCCGACCTCGCGGCCGGAGGGCCGAGCCCAGGCTACTTGGCCGAGCCGACCTTGATGAAGGCCGGGAAGCGCAGCTTGCCGTTGGCCACGTCCTTCGGCCACAGGTTGACCTGCTTGCCGTCCTGCCACTGCAGCAT
>DATKQA010000630.1:0-6850 GCA_035523835.1 Candidatus Sulfotelmatobacter sp. | reverse complement strand
TGGCCGCCTCGCTCGGTTCGGCCGCCGCGGCGGCCGACCGGCCGGGCCGGCTCGTCACCATTCCGACGCGGCCCGGCGTGACCCAGGACTTCCTGCTGGTGCAGCCGGGCGATGCGCCGCCGGTCGCCTCGGTCATCCTGTTCGCCGGCGGCGACGGCGACCTCTATCTGCAGCGCCACGGGCCGCAAACCCGGAACAGCAATTTCCTGGTGCGCAACCGCTACCGCTTCGCCGACGCCGGCTTCCTGGTGGCGGTGCCGGACACGCCCTCGGACCATCGCTCGGGCTACGGCAAGAGTTTCCGCGGCAGCGACGAACACGCGGCCGACATCGCCGCGCTCATCGCCTATCTCAGGGGCAAGGCGAAGGTGCCGGTGTGGCTGGTCGGCACCAGCAAGGGCACGCTCTCGGCCACCAAGGGCGCCCTGCTGCAGAGCGGCGGGGCCGACGGCCTGGTGCTGACCTCGAGCATCAGCCGCTACTCGCGCGAGACCACGATGACCGTGCTGAATTTCTCGCTGGCGAAAATCCGCCTGCCGACCTTGATCGTGGCGCATCGCGAGGATGCCTGCATGGTGACGCCGGCCGCCGGCGCCCGGGACATCGCCGCGAAGCTGACCGCGGCGCCGAAGGTCGAGGTCAGGATCGTCGAGGGCGGCGGCACGCCCGAGGGGGACCCGTGCGAGTCCCTGGCGCATCACGGCTATATCGGCATGGATGCCGAGGTGGTGAAGCTGATCGCCGACTGGATCAAGGCCAATCCGCCGCACTGACGGGGCTTGCGGAGGCCGGCGTCGGCAGCCTAGCCTCAGGCCTGTTGATTGCCCGACACAAGAAGCAGGGAATTGCCGTGACCGAACTCGCCTTCCGGAGCGCCACCGAACTCGCCGCCGAAATCGCTCAGCGCCGCCTCGGCTCGCTTGAGCTGCTGGACTATTTCCTTGCCCGCGTCGACCGTTTCAATCCCAAGCTCAATATCCTGATCGCCCAGGACCGCGACGGCGCCCGCGCCCGCGCCAAGGCGGCCGATGCGGCGCTCGCCAGGGGCGAGCGCTGGGGACCGCTGCACGGCCTGCCGATGACGGTGAAGGAATCCTACGACGTCAAGGGCCTGCCCACCACCTGGGGCGTGCCGGCGCTGAAGGGCAGCATCGCGGCGACCAATTCCGTCGTGGTCGACCGCTTGCAGGCGGCCGGCGCGGTGGTCTTCGGCAAGACCAACGTGCCGCTGCTGCTCGGCGACCTGCAGAGCTACAACGAGGTCTACGGCCAGACCGGCAATCCCTGGGATCCCGGCCGCACGCCGGGCGGCTCGTCGGGCGGCAGCGCCGCCGCGCTCGCCGCCGGCCTCACCGGCCTCGAGGCCGGCAGCGACATCGGCGGCTCGATCCGCAATCCCGCGCATTTCTGCGGCGTCTTCGGCCACAAGCCGACCTGGGGCATCGTGCCGCCGCGCGGCCATGCCATCAACGGCGTGCTGACGCCCGGCGATATTTCCGTGGTCGGGCCGCTCGCCCGCAGCGCCGAAGACCTGGCATTGGCGCTCGACTGCATCGCCGGGCCGGACGTGATGCAGGCGCCGGGCTGGCAGCTCGCCCTGCCGGCGCCGCGGCAGAAGTCGCTCAAGGATTTCCGCGTCGCGCTCTGGTTCCAGGACCCGGTCTGTGCCGTCGACCGCGCCATCACCGACCGCCTGCAGGCGATCGCCGAGCGGCTCGGCAAGCTCGGCGCCAGGATCGACGACAAGGCGCGGCCGAAGTTCGATTCGCGGCGCAGCCACGAGATCTTCCTCAAGCTGATGCTGGCGGTGGTCACCGCGCGCTCGCCGCAGGAGAATTTCGACAAGGCGCGCGCCGAGGTCGGCGGCCTGAAGCCGGAGGACCTGAGCTTCGGCGCCATGGCGACCCGCGCCGCGGCGCTGCATCACCGCGAATGGATCGCGGCGAACGAGGAGCGCACCCGGCTGCGCTGGGCCTGGCACGCCTTCTTCGGCGACTACGACGTCGTGCTCGCGCCGATGGCCGCGGTGCCCGCCTTCAAGCACGACCACAGCGAGCCGCAGACGCGCCGCACCTTGCAGGTCAACGGCCGAAGCGAAGCCTATCTCGACCAGATCTTCTGGGCCGGGCTCGCCGGCGTGGTCTATCTGCCGGCGACGGTGGCGCCCGCCGGCCTGTCGCCGGACGGCCTGCCGGTCGGCGTGCAGATCATCGGGCCGGAGCTCGGCGATCGGACCACTATCGAGTTCGCCCGCCTGCTGGCCGCCGAGATCGGCGGCTTCCAGCCGCCGCCGGGCTATGCATGAGGGTCGAGGCCGCGGCGCGGCGCTTCGCGCCGCTCCTGCTGCTGGCCGTGCTCGGCGGCTGCTCCGGCGGCGACGGCGCGCCGGCGCGGCCGGCGGCTGACGCGCCGGCGAGCGCGGCCGAGGCCACCGATCCCGAGGCCTTCAAGGCGCGGCTCGAGGCGCGGCTGCCCGACTGCGCCCGGCGCGTGCAGTCGACCAAGGGCTTGAGCGCGGCGGACGCGCAGGCCTTCTGCTCCTGCCAGCTCGATATCACCGCGGCGAAGACCACGGCCGCCGAGCGCGCCGCCGTGCTCAAGATGACCTTCAAGAGCGCCGACGACCGGGTGAGCGAGGCCGAGGCGAAGACCGCCACCGACGCGCTGATGCGGCTGCAGCCCGAGGTCACCAAGACCTGCATGCCGCAGTGACGATCCGGCGCGACGTGGTTTGCCGCGTCATGCCGGCCGGAGACGCAACGTTTTATCGTCACCCCGGCGCAAGCCGGGGTCCAGGGCGGGCGCATTTCTGGATGCCGGCTTGGCGCCGGCATGACGACGAAAAGGAGACGGTCGCCGCTTTTACCGTCGCCCCCAACGCACCCTCGTCGTCACTCAACGCGTGCGTCTCCATCTCGTCACCCCGGCGCAAGCCGGGGTCCAGGGCTGACGCATTTCTGGATGCCGGCTTGGCGCCGGCATGACGACGATGCGGGATGCCGGCTCCGCGCTCGAAGCGGGGACCAGGCACGGGCATGACGAATTCCACTCTTCTCGTCACCCCGGCGCAAGCCGGGGTCCAGAGTATCGATTCCGCTGGATGCCGGCTTGGCGCCGGCATGACGACATAACAGCGGTGGCACCCGCTGCCGGTCTCAGCGGTTGCCGCTGCCGGTCGTGGCGAAGCGCACGGCTTCCTCGGCGGCGCGGACCAGCGCGCGGGCCTTGTTCACCGTCTCCTGGAATTCGGCCTCCGGGTCGCTGTCGGCGACCACGCCGCCGCCGGCCTGGATATACATGGTACCGTCCTTGATCACGGCGGTGCGCAGCACGATGCAGGAATCCATGCTGCCGTTGGCGGAGAAATAGCCGACGCCGCCGGCATAGAGGCCGCGCCGCTCCTTCTCCAGCTCCTCGATAATCTCCATGGCGCGCACCTTCGGCGCGCCGGAGACGGTGCCGGCGGGGAAGCCGGCGATGAGCGCGTCGAGCGGGTCGCGCTTCGGATCGATCTCGCCTTCCACGTTGGAGACGATGTGCATGACTTGGCTCAAGCGCTGGATCGCGAACCGCTCCGTCACCTTCACCGTGCCGATCTTCGCCACCCGGCCGACGTCGTTCCGCCCGAGATCGAGCAGCATGAGATGCTCGGCCAACTCCTTCGGATCGCCGAGCAGGTCGCGCTCGAGCGCCAGGTCTTCTTCGGTCGTCGCGCCGCGCTTGCGCGTGCCGGCGACGGGGCGGATGGTGACCACGCCGTCGCGCAGCCGCACCAGGATCTCCGGGCTCGAGCCGGCGACGGCGAAATCGCCGTAGTTCAGGAAATACATGAAGGGCGAGGGGTTGGTGCGGCGGAGCGCGCGGTAGAGCGAGAAGGGCGGCAGGCGGAAGGGCAGCGAGAAGCGCTGCGAGGGCACGATCTGGAAGGCATCGCCGGCGGCGATATATTCCTTCGCCCGGCGCACCATGGCGTGATACTCGGCCCGCGTGGTGTTGGAGGCGGGCTCCGGCAGCGCCGCCACGTCCTCCATGCGCTCGCGTCCATAGGGCAGCGAGCGCGACAGATCGGCGACGATATCGGCCAGCCGCTCGCTGGCGAGCGCATAGGCCGCGCGCGCGTCGCGCCCCGCCTCGGGCCGCACCGGCGTCACCACCGTCACCAGGTCGAGCACGGAATCGAAGATCGCCATCACCGTCGGCCGCACCAGGATGCTGTCGGGCAGGCCGAGCGGGTCGGGCCGCGTGTCGGGGATGCGCTCGATCAGCCGCACCATGTCGTAGGCGAGATAGCCGACCAGCCCGGCCGCCATCGGCGGCAGCGACGCCGGCAGGTCGATGCGGCTCTCGGCGAGCAGCGCCCGCAGCGCATCCAGCGCGCCGCCGGGGCAGGGTTCGAAGGCATCGGCCTCGTAGCGCGCCCGGCGGTTGATCTCGGCCTTGGCGCCGCGGCAGCGCCAGATCAGGTCCGGCTTGATGCCGATGATGGAATAGCGCCCGCGCGTGGCGCCGCCCTCGACCGATTCCAGCAGGAAGCTGTTCGCCCGCCCGTCGGCCAGCTTGAGCATGGCGGAAACCGGCGTCTCCAGGTCGGCGACCAGGGTGGTCCACAGCACCTGCGGCCGGCCGGCGTCGTAGCTCGCGGCGAAGTCGGCGAAGTCCGGATGGATGGTCATCGCTAGAACAGCGAATTGAGGACGTCGCGGTTGATGCTGACGCCGTATTCGTGCGCCAGCGCGCGGCGATATTCCTCGACCAGGTCGTTGGCGAAGCCAGCGCCGATGGCGCTCGCCAGTTCCTGCTTCGCCGGCGCCGGCGCATTGGCATCGACCGGCACGATGCGCTGGAGCCGCGCCACCATGGCGCCGCCGTGGTTCGGCAGCGCGGCGGTGGTCACCGCGCCGGGCTTGGCCTTGAACAGCGCCGCCAGCACGATGCCCGGCATGCGCTCGTCGGCGCCTTCGCCGTCCCGCGTCATCGGCTGGGTGGTGGCGAGGCTGCCGCCGATCGCCTTGGCCAGCGCGGCGAAGTCGCCGCCGGCGGTGACCTTGGCGGCGATCTCCTTGGCCTTGGCCTCGGCGGCCTGCTCGCTCGCCGCCGCCGTCCAGCCCGCCAGCACCTTGTCGCGCACGCCGGCGAAGGGCCGCACCGCCGCCGGCGTGTCGGCCGCCACCCGCAGCATGTAATAGCCGCCGTCGCCGAGCTCCACGGTCTGCACGTCGCCGCCGACCGGCGCCTGGAAGGCGGTCTGCAGGAACTCCGGCGCCTTCGGCAGGTCGGCGAGCTTCTTGCCGTCGGCGCCGGCGCCGGTCGCATCCACCGGCGGCAGCTTGACCAGCTTCAGCTTCAGCTTGTCGGCGGCCTGGGCCAGGCTGGCGCCGCCGGCCAGCTCGTCCTGCATGCTGTTGTACTTGCGCTCGGCGACATCGCCGGCGGCGCGCAGCGCCAGCTCGTGGCGGATTTCGTCCTTCATCTGGTCGAAGCTCGGCACCGACCCCGGCTTGATGTCGTCGACCTTGAGCACGTTCCAGCCGAGCCCGGTCTTGATCGGCCCGCCGACCTCGCCCTTGCCGAGCTTGAAGGCGGTGTCGGCCACCTCGCTCAGCAGCTCGCTCTTGGCCACGTCCTTGAACACGGTCGGCGGCTGGCCGCTGGTCGCCTTGGCGACGGCGGCGAAATCGGCGCCGGCCTTGATCTTGTCGAAGGCCGCCTTGGCCGCCGCCTCGCTCGGATAGAGCACCTGCTCCACCGTGCGCTTCTCCGGCACGGTCAGCGCATCCTTGTGCGTCTCGTACTCGTCCTTCACGTCCTGGTCGGCGACCTGCACGTCGCCGACCACGTCGGCCGGGGTGATGCCGACATAGGCGATGCTGCGGTATTCCGGCGCGGTGAAATCCGCCGCATGGTCCTTGTAGTATTTCTGCAGCGCCGCGTCGTCGGGCGGCGCAATCGTGCCGGCGGCGCTCGGCGGCACCACCAGCACCTCGGCGACGCGCCGCTCCTCGCGATAGGCATAGAGCGTATCGACCAAGAGCTTCGGCGGCGTGCGGGCGCCGACGGTGAGCGAGGCCAGCACCATGGCGCGCGCCGTGTCGCCGCGCACGATGTCGAAGAACGTCTGCTCGTTCCAGCCCTGCTGGGCGATCTTCTGGTCGAACAGGAACTTGTCGAACTGCCCCTGCTTGTCGAGGAAGGCCGGGTTATGGCGGATCTCGTCGGCCACCATCTGGTCGGTGACCACGACGCCGAGGTGGTGCGCCTCCTGATCGAGCAGGGTGCGGGCGATGAGCTGCTGCAGCGAATTGTCGACCAGGCCGAGCTTGCGCGCCTGCGCCGCGTCGATGGCGCCGCCGGACTGCTGCTGCAACTGCTGCAGCTCGCGGCGGAACTGGGCGTCGAACACATTGGCCGGGATGCTGACGTCGCCGACCGTCGCCACCGTGCGGTTGGTGGTGCCGCGCAGGAAGTCGCCGATGCCCCAGCCGACGAAGGCCAGCACCAGGACGAACAGGAAAATGCGCGCGACCCAGGTCCCGGCGCCCTTCCGCATGGATGCGAGCATGACACTCCGAAGTCTTTGATAAACCGATGAAACCGCCTGCCGCGGGCGGCGCGGCCGGCATCATAGAGGGGGGCGGAGGGGGCCGCAATGAAATTGCCATGTCGGCGCCCGGCGCCGGCGTCGGCTTTGCAGCGCCGGCGATTGCTGCTAGGTGAAGCCGGCGGAAGGTCGGGGAGGGCGGCATGGCGGTGGCGCGGCGCAAGCTGATTGCCGGCAACTGGAAGATGAACGGCCTGGCGAAGCCGGGCCTGGCCGAGCTGAAACGGCTCATCGCGCTGGCCAAGAAACCGG
>DATKQA010000629.1:0-7238 GCA_035523835.1 Candidatus Sulfotelmatobacter sp. | reverse complement strand
AAACCGGCGCCGGCTTCGGCGAGCGCCCGGTCGACCGCCGCATCGAAGCTCACCCGGTCCGGGAAGTCGCAGTGCGGGATCACGCGGGTCGGGATGCCGGCCGCGGCCGCATAAGCCAGCCCCGCCGCCTCGGCCTTGTTGGAGAGCACCAGGGCCACCTCGGCATCGATGCCGCCGGCGCGGCAGGCGCCGATGAGCGCCTGCATGTTGCTGCCGCGGCCGGAGATGAGGATGGCGAGCTTCAGCCGTGCCACGCCGCGGTCATGCCCTTCACCAGGGCGCCCGGCATATCCGCCTGACGCGGCACGATCCGGCCGATGCGATACACCGTCTCGCCAGCCGCCGCGAGCTCGGCCGCGAGCGGCTCCGCATCCTCGGGCGCCGCCACCGCCATCATGCCGATGCCGCAGTTGAAGGTCCGGGCGAGCTCGGCATCGGGGATGCCCCCCGCCTTGGCGAGCCAGCGGAAGACCGGGGGCAGCGGCCAGGCGGCGGCATCGAGCTCGGCCGCGAGGCCCTCGGGCAGCACCCGGGGAATATTTTCATAGAGCCCGCCGCCGGTGATGTGGGCGAACGCCCTTACTCGGCCCGCCTGGGCGGCGGCGAGGCAGCTGCGGACATAGATGCGCGTCGGCGTCAGCAGCGCGGCGCCGAGGCTGCGGCCGGCATCGAAGGGCGCCGGCCCGGCATAGTCGAAGCCGCCGTCGCGGCAGAGCCGGCGCACCAGCGAGAAGCCGTTGGCATGCACGCCGCTCGCGGCGAGGCCGAGAACGACGTCGCCGGCTTCGACCGCCCGGCCGGTGATCAGCCGGTCGCGCTCGACGGCGCCGACGGCGAAGCCGGCAAGGTCGTAGTCGCCGGCGGCATACATGCCGGGCATCTCCGCCGTCTCGCCGCCGATCAGGGCACAGCCGGCCTGGCGGCAGCCCTCGGCGATGCCGGCGACGACGGCCCGGCCGAGCGGCAGCGCCAGCTTCGCCGTGGCGAAGTAGTCGAGGAAGAACAGCGGCATCGCGCCCTGCACGACGATGTCGTTCACGCACATGGCGACGAGATCGATGCCGACCGTGTCGTGCCGGCCGGCCTCGATCGCCACCTTGAGCTTGGTGCCGACGCCGTCGGTGGAAGCGACCAGCAAGGGATCGCTGAAGCCGGCCGCCTTGAGATCGAACAGGGCGCCGAAGCCGCCGAGCGCCGCATCGGCGCCGGCACGGCGGGTCGAGGCGGCCAGCGGCTTGATGGCCTCGACCAGGGCGTCGCCCGCGTCGATGTCCACGCCCGAGTCCCTGTAGGTTCGGCCGTTGTTGATGATCGCCTCGCCGCTAAGATATGCTGCGCCGCGCCGCCGGGGCCGGCGGGCCGAACATACTGCATCTGGTTTCGATTGCAATGAGGCTGGGACACCCGCGAACGGCTCTCGGCGCACTGCTGGCGCTGGCGGCGGCGCTGTGGCTGCTGCCGGCCGGACCGGCCTTCGCGGTCGATCCCTTCACCGTCGCCGGCGTGCCCGTCGATACCACCGCCGACAATGCCGCCAACGCCCGTGCCAAGGCGCTGGACGAGGGCCAGCGCAACGCCTTCACCCTGGTCATGCAGCGCATGACCCTGGCCAGCGACTGGCCGCGGCTGCCCAAGGTGGACGAGCCGACCCTGCTCGGCCTGGTGCAGGGCTTCGAGGTGGCCGACGAGCACACCACGCCGACGCGCTACATCGCCAAGCTCACCGTCACCTTCAAGCGCGAGGCGCTGCGCAGCGTGCTCCGCGGCAGCGGCGTGCCCTTCACCGAATCGGTGTCGCGCGCCACCCTGGTGCTGCCGATCTTCGATCCCGGCAGCGGGCCGGCGCCCTGGCAGGACGCCAATCCCTGGCGCGACGGCTGGGCCAAGGTCAATGCGCGCGATGCCCTGGCGCCGCTCCTGCTGCCGGTCGGCGATGCCGGCGATGCGGCGATCATCGGCACGGCGGAGGCACTCGCCGGCGACCTCGGCAAGCTCGATGCTCTGGCGCGCCATTATGCCGCCGGCACGGTGCTGGTGGCGCTGGCCAAGGCCGATGCGGCCGCGTTGCAGGTCACGCTGGTCCGCTACGGCCTGGACCAGCCGCAGACGGTGGTGGAGAGCTATCCCGGCCAGGTCGGCCCCGACCTCTATGCCGCGACGGCGGCGGCCATCGCCAACCGCTTCGAGGAAGACTGGAAGCGGCAGACCCTGATCCGCTTCGATGCCAAGGCGAGCCTGGATGCCACGATCAGCTTCGCCGGCCCGGGCGACTGGCTGCAGTTGCGCCGTCGGCTGGAACATACGCCGGAGGTGCAGGCGCTCGACCTGGTGGCCCTGACCCGCCGCCAGGCGCAGGTGGTGCTGCATTACTACGGCGATCCGCAGCAGCTCGCCTCGGTGCTCGGCCAGGCCGACATCGAGCTGCAGCAGCAGGACGGCGCCTGGAACCTGCGCCTGAAGCCGGCCGGCGCGCCGGCCGCCGCTGCCGCCGCGCCGGCCCCGACCGCACCGGCCCCGGCGAAGTGAACCCGCCGAACGCCATCACGCTGGCCCGGCTCTTGTCGGTGCCGCTGACCATCTGGCTCATCCTGCAGGAGGCCTGGTCGGTCGCCTTCGGCCTGTTCGTGCTGGCCGGCGTGTCCGATGCGGTCGACGGCTTCATCGCCAAGCGCTTCAACATGCGCACCGACCTCGGCCGTTTCCTCGATCCGCTGGCCGACAAGGCGCTCCTGGTCAGCATCTATGTCGCGCTCGGCATGAAGGGACAGATACCGGCCTGGCTGGTCATCCTGGTGGTGTCGCGCGACGTGCTGATCATCGGCGGCGCGCTGCTCGCCTTCGCCATGGGCGCGGGGATGAAGATCGAGCCGCTGCCGGTCAGCAAGGTGAATACCGTGGCGCAGATCGCGCTGGCCGCCGTGGTGCTCGGCAACCTCTCGCTGGTGATGCTGCCGGCCACGCTCGTCACCGTGCTGGTCTGGCTGGTCGGGGCGACGACGGTGCTGTCGGGAGCGAGCTATCTCATCCACTGGTCGCGCGGCCAGAGCAGCGGCAACGGAGGCGCGGCCGCGTGAGCAGCCGGGCGCAGACCGTCTTCTGGATCGCCGCGACGCTGGTCTTCCTGCTGCTGGTCTATCTGCTGCGCAGCGTGCTGCTGCCCTTCGTCGCCGGCCTCGGCATCGCCTATCTGCTCGATCCCCTGGCCGACCGGCTGGAGCGGCGCGGCCTGTCGCGCACCTTGGCGACCGTGGTCATCGTCGTCGTGTTCTTCGCCATCCTGGTGCTGGCGGTGATCCTGCTGGCGCCGGTGATCGAGCAGCAGGTCGCCGGCCTGCTCGGCCGCATTCCCGAGCTGATCGAGCGCGCGCGCGACAAGCTGCTGCCGGCGCTGCTGCAATTGCTCGACCGCCTGCACCTCGACCTGACCACCGACGTGAAGGGCGCCGTGGCCGGCTCGGCGGAGAAGGCCGCCGGCGTCGTCGGCGGCCTGCTGCAAAGCATCCTCGGCGGCAGCCTGGCGGTGATCAACCTGTTCTCGCTGCTGCTGATCACGCCGATCGTCACCTTCTACATGCTGCGCGACTGGGACCGCATGGTGGCGCACATCGACACCTGGCTGCCGCGCCAGCATGCCGCGACGATCCGCGGCGAATTCCGCGAGATCGACGCCGTTCTCGCCGGCTTCGTGCGCGGCCAGGCGGCGGTCTGCCTGAGCCTCGCCGTCTTCTATGCCGTCGCCCTGAGCCTGGCCGGCCTGCAATATGGTCTCCTGATCGGCCTGATCGCCGGCGCCCTGGTGTTCATCCCCTTCGCCGGCACCCTGTTCGGCCTGATCACCGCCGGCGCCGTCGCGGCCATCCAGTTCTGGCCGGACTATGCGCGCATCGCCATCGTGCTCGGCGTCTTCCTGCTCGGCCATGCCGCCGAAAGCAACTTCGTCACCCCGCGCCTGGTCGGCGAGAAGGTCGGCCTGCATCCGGTCTGGATCATCTTCGCGCTGCTCGCCTTCGGTGTCCTGTTCGGCTTCGTCGGCGTGCTGCTGGCGGTGCCGCTGGCGGCCGTCATCGGCGTGCTGGTGCGCTTCGCGCTGCGCCGCTACCTCGCCAGCGGCTTCTATCTCGGCGCGCCGCCGGGCCAGCCGTGAGCGCGCGCCAGCTCGCGCTCGACCTCGGCCACCGGCCGGCGCTCGGCCGCGAGGACTTCCTGCTGGCGCCGGGCAATGCCGACGCCGTCGCCTGGCTCGACCGCTGGCCGGACTGGCCGGCGCCGGCCTTGTCGATCTACGGCCCCGAGGGCAGCGGCAAGACACATCTGGCGCAGGTCTGGCGGGCACGTTCGGGCGCCTCGCTGCTGGCCGCTGCCGCCTTGAGCGAGGCCGCCCTGCCGGCGCTTGCGGCGCAGCCGGTGGTGATCGAGGACGCCGACCGCGGCGTCGACGAGCGCGCGCTCCTGCATCTCTACAACCTGCTCGCCGAACGGCGGCTGCATCTGCTGCTGACCGGGCGGAGCGCGCCGGCGCGCTGGCCGCTCGCGCTCGCCGACCTGCGCTCGCGCCTGAACGCGGCACCGGCGGCGGCGCTGGCGCCGCCCGACGAGAGCCTGGTCGGCGCCGTGCTGGTCAAGCTCCTGGCCGACCGCCAGCTCCGCGTCGGCGACGAGGTCGTCGCCTTCCTGCTGGCCCGGCTCGAGCGTTCCTTCGCGGCGGCGCAGCGCATCGTCGAGGCGCTCGACCGGGCGGCGCTGGCGCAGCGCAGCAACATCACGGTTCCGCTGGCGCGCCAAGTATTGCAGGATCAGGCGGCTGACAGTGCCGCCGTGCATCGGGAGGAGAATTGAGATGGATCTGGGTATCGCCGGTAAGAACGCCATCGTCTGCGCCGCCAGCAAGGGCCTCGGCAAGGGCTGCGCCGTGGCGCTGGCGCGCGAGGGCGTGAACGTGGTCATCACCGCGCGCGGCGCCGAAGCGCTCAATGCGACGGCGGCGGAAATCACCAGGCTCGGCAAGGGCAAGGTGAGCGTGGTGGTCGGCGACATCACCACGCCCGAGGGCCGCGCCAAGGCGCTGGCCGCCTGTCCGAACCCGGACATCCTGGTCAACAATGCCGGCGGCCCGCCGCCGGGCGATTTCCGCAACTGGTCGCGCGAGGACTGGATCAAGGCGGTCGACGCCAACATGCTGACGCCGATCGAGCTGATCAAGGCCACCGTCGACGGCATGATGAGCCGCGGCTTCGGCCGCATCGTCAACATCACCTCGAGTTCGGTGAAGGCGCCGATCGACGTGCTCGGCCTGTCCAACGGCGCCCGCTCCGGCCTCACCGGCTTCATCGCCGGCGTCGCCCGCAAGACCGTGCGCAAGGGCGTCACCATCAACAACATCCTGCCCGGCACCTTCGACACCGACCGCATCCGCGCGGTAGTGGCGGCGCAGGCGAAACAGGCCGGCCGCGACGCGGAAAGCGAGGCGGCTTCGCGCGCCGCCGGCATTCCCGCCGGCCGCTTCGGCACCCCGGACGAGTTCGGCGCCGCCTGCGCCTTCCTCTGCAGCGTGCACGCCAGCTACATCACCGGGCAGAACCTGCTGATCGACGGCGGCGCCTATCCCGGCACCTACTAGGAAACGGGCGGGGGCCGGCGATGCGACAGCGGATGATGGCGGTTCTCGTCGCCGGCCTGCTCGCGGCCTGGTGCCGGCCGGCCGCACCGGCGGCGGCGGCCGACGGCTTGAGCCCGCTCGGCGTCTGGGCGACGGAGGGGGAAAAGTCGCACGTCAAGATCGAGGCCTGCGGCGACAAGCTCTGCGGCAGCGTGATCTGGCTCAAGGAGCCGCTCGACGACAAGGGCCGGGAGAAGACCGACCAGCACAACAGCGACGAGGCCCTGCGCGCGCGCAAGATCGTCGGCCTGGCGATCCTCTCGGGCTTCGTGCCGGAAAAGGACGAACCGGGCGTCTGGGAAGACGGCAAGATCTACAATCCCGAGGACGGCAAGACCTATAGCTGCACCCTGACCGTCAAGGACGCGAGCACGCTCCGCGTGCGCGGCTACGTCGGCATTGCGCTGCTCGGCAAGACGCAGATCTGGAAGCGGGTGGAGTGAGCGGAGCCGCGTCACGAATTCGTAGTAAGCTTTCCCCACTATAACGAGTCGCAGAGTCTGCCGGCGGCCGCCGGGTCCGTCGTCGCAGCATGACTGCAACTGCGGACTTGGGGGAAGCCATGCGATACCTGCCACTCGGGCTCAGCATCGTCGGCGCCGTCGTCTCGGCCGTGCTCGGCCTCTGGTTCGATTTCTTCGTCGTCGCCGCCATCATCCTCGCCGGCCTCGCCGCGCTCGGCCTCTGGGACCTGCTGCAGAAGCGCCACAGCCTGCGCCGCAACTATCCCATCCTGGCCAACATCCGCTTCGGCCTGGAGATGATCCGCCCGGAGATCCGCCAGTATTTTCTCGAGAGCGACACCGACGGCACGCCGTTCAACCGCTCGAAGCGCGCCGTCGCCTACCAGCGCGCCAAGAGCGCGCTCGACAAGCGGCCCTTCGGCACCCAGCAGGACGTCTACGGCGGCAGTTTCGAATGGATCAACCACTCGATCGCGCCGCGCCACGTGGAGGGCCACGACTTCCGCGTCGATGTCGGCAACGAGGCCTGCCGCCAGCCCTATGCCATGTCGCTGCTCAATATCTCGGCCATGAGCTTCGGCGCGCTCAGCGCCAACGCCATCCGCGCGCTCAACCGCGGCGCCAGCCTCGGCGGCTTCGCCCACGACACCGGCGAGGGCGGCTACAGCCGCTATCACCGCGAGTTCGGCGGCGACATCGTCTGGGAGCTCGGCAGCGGCTATTTCGGCTGCCGCAACGAGGACGGCAGCTTCTCGCCCGAGCGCTTCGCCAAGGAGGCGGCCTCGCCGCAGGTGAAGATGATCGAGATCAAGCTGTCGCAGGGCGCCAAGCCCGGCCACGGCGGCGTGCTGCCCGGCGCCAAGGTCAGCCCCGAGATCGCCGCGGCGCGCGGCGTGCCGGTCGGCGTCGACTGCATCTCGCCGGCGCGGCATTCGGCGTTCTCGACGCCGCTCGAGATGGTGCAGTTCATTGCCAAGCTCCGCGAACTGTCGAACGGCAAACCGGTCGGCTTCAAGCTCTGCATCGGCCATCCGTGGGAGTTCATGGGCATCGTCAAGGCGATGGTGAAAACCGGCATCCTCGCCGATTTCATCGTCATCGACGGGACCGAGGGCGGA
>DATKQA010000628.1:0-12883 GCA_035523835.1 Candidatus Sulfotelmatobacter sp. | reverse complement strand
TTGACGTAGCCCGGCACCGGCGTCGCGTCCTGCAGGCTATCGGACGGCAGGTACTTCTTCATGAAGGCGACATAGTCGACCATGTCGGGTGAGGCGGCCCACGCCGCGTCGGTCGGGTCCTTGTACCACTGCGCCGTGACGATGCCGATCGACCGATCCAGGCCCGCCGGCGTCAAGGTCGCGCCCACGGAGGCCGCGATCTGCGCCATGATGTGCAGCGGCTTCCAGTTCAGGTCGTAGACCTTGCGGATGATCTGCGCCGCGAATTTCGGCGTCGTGAACTCGACCAGGGTGTCGGCCCCCGATCCCTCGGCCGCGATCACTTGCGAGTCAACCACCGCGTCGGAGAGCTCGTAGGTCGCCTCTTTGACGATCATGCTCGCCGCCTTGGCGCCGAGCCCCTGCTTGAAGCCCGCCATGTGGTCCTTGCCAAGATCGTCGTTCATGTAGATGACGGCGATCTTGGCGTCGGGCTTCGTGCTCAGGATGAACTGGGCGAACACGCGACCGATGGTGACGTAGGAAGGATAAAGCGGGATGCTGTAGGGATATTCCTTCGGATTGTTGAAGCGTTCACCGCCCGAGGTGAGGAACACCGTCGGCATGTGCTTGGCATTCAGATACTTCTGAATGGCGGCGTTGGGCGCCGTTCCAAGCGGGCCGGCGATGATGAAGACGCCGTCCTCTTCCACCAGCTTGCGGGTCTGCTCGACGGTCTTCGGCGGCGAATAGGCATCGTCGAGCGAGATCAGGTCGACCTTGCGCCCGTTGATGCCGCCGCGGTCGTTCACCATGCGGAAATAACCGGATATGGCGCGGCCATAGGCGCCGAAGCTTGACGCCGGGCCGCTATAGGGCGCGGTGCTGCCGAGCTTTATCGAACTATCGGTGACCCCGGGGTCGTATTTCTTCTGGCCGAGCGCGGCGCCGGGGCCGAGCGCGAGCGCCGCACCGCTCGACAGCAACACCGCCCGCCGCGAAATCGAACGTCGCATCATCGCCTCCCAGCAAATTTATCAATTGTCTAATGGCCAGACCATTAGACAATTGATGCCGGCGGGGCGCAACTGAAAAGCGCCGGCGACGGCGATCCGGAACTGCCATCGCTCAGTTGTCGGCGGCGGCGGCCATCAGGTCGCGCCAGCGGCGCCAGAAGATGCGCATCTGCTCTTCGTCGTTGTTCGTCGGATGGTTCTTCAGCATGCCCTTGGAAATGTCGTTCCATTCCGTGCCGATCTGGTTGCGATAGCCGGCCTGGCACATTTCCAGCATCTCGACATCGTCGGGCGAAGCGAAGCCGGCCGGGCCGAGGAATTCGAGGAAGTTGCAGAGCCGCCGGTCGCGCGACGAAGCGCTTTCGCCGATCGGCGCCAGCGCCCAGGCGTTCACTTCCATATGATCGGGGCGCACCGGATAGAAGGTGCGGATGGTGATCGCCATGATGTCGTTGATCACCAGATTGGGAAAGATCAGCGTGTTGCGATCGCCGTTGATGACCAGTTCGGCGCGGCGCGGACCGAGCCGGTCGATCAGGCCGCGGGCGATTTCGTCGATCTCCACCTTGGCTTCCTCGCCCCAGCCCGGCACCCAGCGCGCATAGGGCCGCCCCCAGGGCGCCGATCCGATCGAGGCGATGACCGCGTGGCCGTTGCCGAGATCGCGTACCCGGTTGAAATCGTTGTCCCTGCCGTTGTCGTCGCCCGGCGGCAAGCTGTTGCCGCGCACAGGGCCGCTGCCGCCGCCCGGGCTCGCCATGCGCATCGCGTTGGCGGTTTTGCCGTCGCGCGCCAACACATAGTCGAAGTAGGTCGCGTGCGTGGTCGCCGCGTGATAGCCGTCGGCGCTGTTTTCCTGCAGCAGCTTCCAATTGGCGTTGACCGAATATTCCTGCGTCCCGCCGACGATCTCCATGCCGACTGCGCTCTGTTCCGACACCAGCTCGAGCACCGACCTGGCGTCGGCGAGATAGGTTTCGAGCGGCATCGCGTCGCGGTCGAAATTGATGAAGACGAAACCGCAGTATTCGCCGACCTTGGCGACCTGCGGCAGGTTCATCTGCCCGCTCTCGATCAGCCCGGGGGTGATGGCGTCCTTGCCGGGCACGTCGATCAGCACGCCCTGATCGCTGTAGACCCAGCCATGGTACGGGCACTGAAAGGAACGGCGCTGGCCGTGGCGTTCGCGGCAGACGAGCGCGCCGCGGTGCGAGCAGGTGTTGAAGAAGGCCTGAACCTTGCCGTCGCGGCCGCGGTTGAAGATCAGCGGCCGGCCGCCGACCGCGCGCGTGACGAACGAGCCGGGCTTGGGTACCTCGGATATGTGACCGAGATAGAGCCAGCAATGATCGAAGATGAGGCGACGCTCGGCCGCCAACACCGCTTCGTCGGTGAAGAGGCGGCGGTTGACCTTGAAGGCGCCGAGTGAGCGATCCTCCAAGATCGCATGCCGGAGCACCTGGTGCAGATCCGAATTCAGCAGGGACGGCAGATTGAGCATGGGAGGTCTCCAGCTTGCATCGACGGCGGCAGCGACCCTTGATACCGCAATGGTCTGTCCAATGCAAGAAACTTGATCACCGGGCGCATCTTCAACACCGGAAAAGCCTGCGTTATTTGTTTGACAGCGCGCCGGCCGGCTGGCAGGTTTGGTGTGACCATTACGCCAAATGAACCGCTCGGCCGGTCCGGCCGGCCCGTCACGGATGAGCCCCGCGCCATGACCAAGCCCTCGCGCGCCGACGTCGAAGATTTCCTGTTCCGTGAGGCCGCGTTGCTCGATTCCTGGAAGCTGCTGGAATGGGCCGAACTGTTCACCGACGACGGCGAGTATCTGGTGCCGGCCACCGACCTGCCGGAGGGCGAGCCCGGCACCTCATTGTTCCTGATCTACGACAACCGCCATCGGTTGGCCGAGCGCGCCAAGCGGCTGCTGAAGAAGACCGCGCACGCCGAGTTCCCGCATTCGCGCGTGCGCCACCTGATCGGCAATGTCGTACTCGGCCCCTGCCAGGGCGGCGGGCTGCAGGTGACCTGCAATTTCGCGGTGTTCCGCAACCGGCTCGACCATGCCGACGTCTTTTCCGGCCACAGTCTCTATGACCTGGTGATCGGCGGCGACGCCGGCTATCGCATCCGGCGCAAGCGCGCCGTGCTCGATTCCGACGATCTGCGGCGCCAGGGCAAGCTCAGCATCATCCTGTAGGCCGCCGGCTAACGGCGCCTCGCCTCGTCGGCCGGCTCCCAGGCCCAGTAGCGCGCCACGGCGCCGGCATCGATGCGCAAATCCGTTCCCGTGATCATGGCGGCATCGTCGGAGGCGAGAAAGACCGCCGCCCGGCCGTAGTCGCTCGGCACCGGCAATCTGGTCATCGGCACGCGCGATTGAAACGTGGCCATCGCCGCGGCGGCGTTGGCCGGCCGGGTGACCTTGCGCCCCCAGCGCCCCGCCCGCTCAAAGGATTCGCCGGGGTCGGTCGCCGTCGGCGTCAGGCTGTTGACGCGGATGCCGTGGCCGACGAGTTCCATCGCGGCCGAGCGGGTGAAATTCAGCAGTCCGGATTTCGCCGTGCAATAGGCGATGTTGCGCGGCTCGCCCTGGTGGCCGGCGGTGGAAATGATGTTGATGATGGCGCCGCGCACCTGGCGCTCGATCATTGACTTCGCCACGTGCTTGGAGAACAGGAAGGCGCCGCCGAGGATGATGCCGGTCTGGCGCTGCCATTCCTGGAAGGACATGTCGAGCACGCCCTTCTTGTTGAAGATCGCCGCGTTGTTCACCAGGATGTCGATCCGGCCGAAGGCCCCGAGCGCGGCATTGACCGCGGCGGCGACCTCGTCTTCGACGGTGACGTCGCAGGTGATCGCCAGCGCCCGGCCGCCGCTGCGCTTGATGTAGTTGGCGCAGTCCTCGGCATTGTCGACGCGCGCATCGACCGCGACGACGGCCGCGCCGGCGCCGGCCAGTTCTTCGGCGATGCCACCGCCGATATTGGGGCTGGTTCCGGTGACGACGGCGATCTTGTCCTTGAGCTTCATGTCCGGCACCAGGCGCGATGTTTGCAGACGAACCGGCCGCTAGGACGCGACCAGGAAGGCCTTCGACGAGTTGAAAATCCAGGTATCGACGAAGCCGGTCTCCTTTGGCTTGAGTTCGAGCGCGCTCAAGGCGCCGACCAGGCACATCCAATTCAGCAGTTCCTGCTGGCCGCTGTCCTCGACCGCTGCGCCCGAATAGTTTCGCCACGCCGCATAGTCGCCGGCGCAGAGGGTTTCGTACATGCGCCGATCCGCCGGCGTGTCGGGATAGAGGAAATGGTTCTTGGCGACGAGAAAGGCGTGCGACCAGCCGGACGAAGCCAGCAGCGCGACGCGATAGGGCGATTGCTTGAAGACGCGCGCCGTCGCGGCGCCGAGATCGAACAGGCGTCGCGGCGTCGGCGCCGGCGGATCGAGGTCGGCATCGGTGAGCACGCGATCGAAGGTCGGCAGGCCGCCGCGCTGCGAGATCACCTTGCGGCCGTAACAGTTGATGGCGAAAGGGATGACGGGATAGGGGAAGCCCTGGCGATCGTAGTCGAGATACATGATCGCATTGGCGAAGGCGTGCCCGAGCGGATGATGCAGCGGCTTGTAGGAATAGGCCGTATCGAAGCCCTCCTCGATCAGCCGGGTGGCCAGCATCTTCGCCGCGGCGCGGTTGCCGGCGAGCTCGTAGGTCTTGTCCGTCTCGCCCCACACGTTGTTGGCCGGCGGCGAGAAGCGATAGCTGTCGTAGGCGCTGATGCAATAGGGCGGGATCACGTCCTCGCGGAAATTCTCGTACTGATCGTCGCCCCAGATCAGCACGAAGTCGGGCTTGAAGGCGTCGAGCGCGTCGCGCACCTTGCGCATCCAGCCAACCAACTCGGCGCGGTGGCGCCCAGCCGACGACGTGCCCTGGTCGTTGCCCCATTCGGCGCGCATCGCTTCCGGCCAGCCGGACGGATTGCGCAGTTCCTCCGGCAGCCGCGGGTTCTGCAACATGCGCCGCAGGATGCCCGACATCATGTGGTCGGGGCCGATCAAGGGCGGATAATGTGAAATGCCGAGTGCCAGAACTTCCGCCATCGCGACCTCCTCAACCGGGCCGGCGAGCGTATTGCTTCGCCGCGCCTCCAGCATGTCCCGCCGCGCGGCGGGCAGGCAAGCATGTCATTGGTCTGTCCATTTTCTATCGATCCCCGGACCGTTTGGCAAGCCGGCGCCGAAGCCGCCGTCGTTGACATGGTTCATCGCAGCAATGCCGCCAGATTGACCTGCGGGTCGGAAAGCGTCTCGGCGGGAACGGCGATGCCGCGCTCGATGATCCGCCGCGCCAGCGCCATTTCCTTCGCCGCACCGATGCCGACCGCATAGTGAATCCTGTCGTCGGCCATGTGGAAGTGGATCAGCTTTCGCTCGCCGTGCAACCGACGGACCGGGTCGCCCGCCGAGGCTTGTACCGAGCCGACGCCCTGTATGAACAGGTCATATTGCTCGGACCAGAAGGAGGGGACGGCGCGATAGGCCGCATCGCCGCCGGCGGCGTTAGCGCCGGCGATGGCGCCGTGATCCAGCGCGTGCCGCCAGTTTTCCTCGCGCCGGAAACCCGCCGATCCGGCATGGCGGAAGCGTGTCGCATCGCCGGCGGCGAAAATGTCTGGATCCGAGGTCCGGCAGTTTTCGTCGACCAGAATGCCGTCGTCGGTACGAAGCCCCGCTTCGCGCGCGAGTCCATCGTCCGGCCGCACGCCGACGCCAACCACAACGATGTCGGCCGTGATCTCGGTACCGTCGGCCAGACGCAGGACGATGCCAGCCGCGCCGGCCTGGCAGGCGACGATGCCGATGCCGAGGCGAAAGGATATGCCTTCGGCTTCGTGTCGGGCCTGGATGATGTCGGCCAGCGCGCCAGGGACGGCGCGGGCCATGATGGACGGGGCGATGTCGAGCACCGTGGTGGCCAGCCCGAGCGTCGCCGAGGCGGCCGCCACCTCCAGCCCGATGAGGCCGGCCCCGACCACCGCCACGCGCCGGCCGGGTCGGAGCGCCGCGCGGAGCGCCAGGGCATCGGCGGCATCGCGCAGGTAATGAACGCCCGGCGTGGCGCGCGGCGCAACGGCGAGCTCGCAGAGCCTGCCGCCGGTCGTCAACACCAGGCGGTCATAAGGCAGGCATCTGCCGTCTGCGGTCACGACACATTTCCGCCGGCGGTCGATGGCCTGCACGGCGATCCCGCGGCCGAGCTCGATGTCGGCGCCGGCGAGCTGATCCGGCGGCACGATCGGCGCATCCTCGGGCATGGCCCGCCCGAGCAGCACGGCCTTCGAGAGCGGCGGCTTCTCGTAAGGCGCGGCATCCTCCGCCGACAGGAGAGCCACCGCCGCGGCGGGATCGCGGCGTTTCGCGGCGATCGCCGCCATGACCCCGGCGGGACCGGCGCCGACGACGAGGATGCGGGTCATCGCGTTCAGCCTCTCGCAGATAAAGGTCTAACCATTCTCGATCCGAGGCCACGCTGTCAAGCGGCACCTGGCCGGCGATATCCGGCTGCGCGGCGCTGGCCGGCATGTTGCGGCTGCCGATTGCACCGGCCGCCGTCTTGGCTGTATCCTGACTTTGGTATGACCAATTATCGGGAGGCGTTCATGCAAAGCCGTTCCGTGCGCGATCTGATCCACGAAGATCGCCAGCGCGGCCTGTTCCGCGTGCACCGCTCGACACTGACCAGCCCCGACGTCCTGGCGCTGGAGCGTGAGCGTATCTTCGCCCGCTGCTGGCTCTATGCCGGACATGCTTCGGAAGTGAGGCAGGCCGGGGATTTCGTCACCCGCACCGTCATGGGCAAACCGATCCTGCTCTGCCGCGATCAGCAGGGCCGCTTGCGCGCCTTCTACAACACCTGTACCCATCGCGGCGCCGTGGTGTGCCGGGAAAAGGCCGGCTCGGCCAAATCCTTCCAGTGCGCCTATCACGGCTGGACCTTCAGCAACGCCGGCACGCTGATCGGCCAGCCGGGCCGAGAATCCTACCCGCCCGGTTTCAATGCCGACGCCGCCTATGACCTCAAGGACGTGCAGCGGCTGGAAGCCTTTCGCGATTTCGTCTTCATCAATTTCGATGCCGAGGCGGAGCCGTTGGAGGACTACCTTGCCGGCGCCAAGGACTATCTGGAGCTGATCGCGCTGCAAGGCGCGGTCGGCATGGAGGTGATCTCCGGCACCCAGGAATATGCCGGCCGTGCCAACTGGAAGCTGCTCCTGGAAAACAGCGCCGACGGCTATCACGCCGCGACCACGCACGCGACCTATTTCGACTATCTGAAGGTGCGCGACGGCAAGACCGGCGGGCATGCCGCACCGGTTTTCAACAAGGCCTTCGGCCGGGTAGTCAATCTCGGCAACGGTCATTCGGTGTCCGAGTCGGAAGGCGCCATCCCCTGGGGCCGCCCGATCGCCCGCTGGCGCCCGGGCATGGGCGAGGAGGCGCGCGAGGCGATCGAGGCGGTGCGACGCGAACTGAGCGAACGCCTCGGCCCGGAACGCGCGCAGACTGTGGCCGAGCGCGATTTCAATCTGCTGATCTTTCCCAATCTCGCGGTGCTGAATATCATGGCGGTCACCGTGCGCACCTTCTATCCGGCCGCGCCCGACAACATGGCGATCCGCGCCTGGGCGCTCGGCGCCAAGGGGGAGAGCGCCGTGCTGCGCGACACGCGGCTGCGCAATTTCGTCGAGTTCCTCGGCCCCGGCGGCTTCGCCACCCCCGACGACGTGGAAATGCTGGAGCTCTGTCAGCAGGGCTACGAATGCCAGCCCGGCGTCGATTGGAATGATCTGTCGCGCGGCATGCTGTACGAGCACGAGCGGGCGGCGAAGCAGGAGGAGCTGCAGATGCGCACGTTCTGGCGCCGCTGGCGTGAGATGATGGCCTCCGAGCGGCGCGTTTCCTTCCGGCTGGCGGTTTGAGATGGGCGCCGCCACGCGCCTCGCGGTGGAGGATTTTCTGTATGGCGAGGCGGCGCTGCTCGACGCTTGGAAACTGATGGAATGGGCCGACCTGTTCACCGGCGACGGCGAATATCTCGTGCCGTCGACCGACCTGCCTCCGGGCGCCGACGCCCGCTCGAACCTCTATCTGGTATACGACGACCGTTTCCGGCTCGGCGAACGCGCCAAGCGCCTGCTCAAGCGCACCGCCCATGCGGAATTCCCGCCGTCGAAGACCCGGCATCTCATCAGCAACGTGCGGCTCGTCGCCGAGACAGAAGGCATGTTGGAAGTGAGTTGCGCTTACGTGGTCTATCGCTCGAAACGGGAAATCCTCGATATCTATCCCGGTTGTGCCGACTATCGGCTGGTGATCGAGGGCGGCAGCTTCCGCATTCGGCGCAAGTGCGCCATGCTGGACCTGGACGCGCTACGCCCGCAAGGCAAGGTCAGCATCATCCTGTGAGCATGATATGATCAGTCCGGGTCGAGCCGGGCAGTGCTGCGGCGCGGTTCCTGCTCGAGTTCCTGATTGAGCCCGCCGCGATGACGGCATTTCTGAAGGTAAGCGGATGAGCGAGCGCAAGGTGGTGGAATTCCAGCCGATCAAGCCGCGGCGGGTGTTCGAGGAGATCTGCGATCGGATCCGCGCCGAACTGGCCGCCGGCAGCTTGCGGCCGGGCGACAAGCTGCCGCCGGAACGCGAGCTGGCGCAGCAGTTCGGCGTCAGCCGGACCGCCGTGCGCGAGGCCTTCCGCACGCTCGAAATCGCCGGCCTGCTGCGTCTGCAAAAGGGCTCCAAGGGCGGCGCCTTCATCATGGAGGGAAGCGAGACGGTCACGCAGTCGCTGCAGGACCTGGTCAATCTCGGCCGGCTGTCGCTCGACGACCTGACCGAGGCGCGCCTCTTGATCCAGGACGTGGTGGTGCGGCTCGCCTGCACCCGTGCCACCGAAGCGGATTTCGCCGCCCTGGAACGGGACATCGACCGTACCGAGGAATTGACCGCCGCGGGACGGCTGCGGGAGAAGGTCGAATACAGCATCGAGTTCTACAAGATCCTGGCCGCCGCCACGCGCAACGCCGTGCTGTCGGTGCTGATCGATGCGCTGACGCAGATTCTCCGCCTGGTGATCGCCCGCGTCGGCCCCGATCCCAGGCTCGACCTGGTCGAGGTGCGGCGCCGCTTCATGAAGCACCTGCGCGCCCGCGATGCCGAGCGGGCATCGCGCGAAATCAGCGAGCACCTCAAGCGGCTGCACGAGCATCTGGCCAAGGCCGAGCGCCAGGGGCCGCGCCGCCCGGCGCCGCGCGGCGAAGCCCATCCCGGCCTCGGGACGACGGCCTCGCTGGCGCCGGCGCGTCGCAAGCGGCAGCTCTCCGCCCGCCGGTAGCCTGCGTCACGGCCCCGGACTATCCGGCGCGCTTCAGGCCGAAGTCGTAGTGCACTTCCAGGCTGTTGCCCGGGCCCGTCGGCTTGAAGTCAACCACCAGCGAATCCTTGACACCGAAGACCGCGTCCGATTCCAGGTAGGGATCGCCTTCGACGAAGAGGTGCGTCGCCACGCCCTCGTAGCCGGGCGCCGAGACGATGAAATGGATATGCGCCGGCCGATACGGATGCCGCCCCATGGCACGCAGGATGTCGCCAACCGGGCCATCGGTCGGCACGGGATAGCTGACCGGCTTGATGGTGCGGAAGTTGTAGCGGCCCTCGGCGTCGCTGCGGAAGCGGCCGCGCAGGTTGTAGAGGTCCTGCTGCGGGTCCTGGCTGCTGTAGAGGCCGTTGGCGGCGGTCTGCCAGATGTCGAGGAGGGCACCGGCGATCGGCGTGCCGTCGCTGCCGAGCACGCGGCCGGAAACCACGGTCGGTTCGCCCGGCGAAGTGCCGGCGATGTTGCTGCCGAGCGGCAGGTCCGGCGCACCCTCGATATAGAACGGCCCGAGCACCGTCGATTCTGTGCTGCCGGCCGGCTTGCGATGGTTGATCGCGTCCATCAGCATGGAAACGCCGAGCACGTCCGACAGCAGGATGAATTCCTGCCGCTTGTCGTCGCACATCTGGCCGGTGGCGGTCAGGAAGCGGATGCCTTCGGCCCATTCGGCCTCGGTCAACTCGACCTCGCGGACAAAGGCGTGCGCGTGCCGGATGGCGGCGGTCAGAATCTGCTTGAGCCGCGGGTTCGGACAGGCCGCCAGCTTGGCCACGACGGCATCGGTGAGATTGGCTTCGGTCAGGTTGCGCATGGGAGCTACTCCTGGGTCAGCAGACGCACGCGGCGCTGCACGGGAAAGAACTGGATACCGGTGGCATCGGCAAACAGGCCCCACAGGCCCTGCGGCGCGCACAGCATGACGACGACGGCGGTGGCGCCAAGCAGGATCATGTACCAGGCGCCGAAATCGGCAAGCCAGTGGCGCAGCGCCAGGAAGATCAAGGTGCCGACGATCGGGCCCTCGATGCGGCCGATGCCGCCGATCACAACGATGAAGATCACTTCCGCCGACCAGTCGCCGACGCTGAAGGCCGCGTCGGGCGAGATGCGAATCTTTTCCAGGAAGATCAGGGCGCCGACGATCCCGGTCACCCCCGCGGTGACGACATAGACGGCGAGCTTGGTCCGGCCGCCGTCGACGCCGACGCTGCCGGCAGCGGTTTCCGAATCGCGGATGGCGGTCAGCGCCAAGCCCTGGCGCGACCGCAGCCAGAAAAAAACCAGGGCGACGCTGCCGAGGCCGACCGCGAGGCCGATGTAGTAGATGGTCGTTTCCCGCGCCGAACGGCCCTCCGCGATCGAGCGGATCACGGCGGCCGGCAGGCTCATCCCGGTGCCGCCGCCGAGCGGCGTTGCCAGCGCCAGCAACAGGCGGAAGACCTCCGCCATCACCCAGGTGCCGATGGCGAAATAGGCGCCACGGAGGCGGAAAACGATGCCGGCAGTCGGCAGCGCGATGGCGGCGGCCAGCAGGCCGGCCAGCGGCAAGGCTACGAGCGGCGGCAGCGGCAGGAGCATGGTCAGCGCGAAGAGCGCATAGGCGCCGAGGCCGACGAAGGCCTGCTGTCCGACGGAAACCAGGCCGGCAAAGCCCGCAAGAAGATTCCACATCTGTGCCAGGGCCAGGTAGCAGCACACCTCGATGACGAGCCGCTTGGCGGCGCTGTCGGCCCAGAGCGGCACGAACAGCAGGACGACGACGACGATCCCGGCCAGCAGCATGCCGATCGTGCTGCCGCGGCCGGTGCGCTGCACTCGGAAGGCGCGGCCGCTCATTCCTCCACCAGCCTCGGAAACAGGCCGCGCGGGCGCAACATCAGGACGACCAGAAAGGCGACGTGGCCGGCGAGAATTTCCCAGCCGGGATCGAGCTTGGCGCCGATCGATTGCGCGACACCGAGAATCACCCCGCCGGCGAGGGTGCCCCAGAGGCTGCCAAGGCCGCCGATGATGACCGCTTCGAAAGCATAGAGCAGGCGCGCTGGACCGATGCTGGGGTCGAAATTGGTGCGCATCGCCAGCATGACGCCGGCGACGGACACGACGGCAAGCGCCACCGCCGTCGCCAGCGCGAAGACGTGCCGGTTGGAAACGCCGAAGAGCCGCGCCGTTTCCGCATCGTCCGACACCGCGCGAAAGGCCCGGCCGAGGCCGGTGCGATAGAGCATGGCCTCCATGAGCGCGATGATGACCACCGCGGTGACGAAGACGACGAGCGGAAACCAGCCGATCGCAAGCTGCGGCCCGAGCTGCAGGCTCGCGGTCTCCAGGGCGCCGATCTGCAGCCGCCGACTGTCGGCGCTGAATATTTCAAGCAGCCCGTTCTGGATGATGATGGAAAGGCCGAAGGTGACCAGCAGCGGCGGCAGGATGTCGCTGCCGAGGGTGAAATTCAGCAGACCGCGCTGCAGTCCGTAGCCGAGCGCGAACATGGCGGGAACCACCACGAGCAGGCTGGCGAAAGGATCGAGGCCGAGGCTCTGCACGACCACCAGCGCGAGATAGGCCGCCAGCACGATCAGATCGCCGTGCGCGATGTTGACCAGGCGCATGACGCCGAACATGAGCGACAGGCCGGCGGCGAACAGGGCATAGAGGCCGCCGAGAAGCGCACCCTGCACGATCGTATTGACCCAATCCATCCCGCCGGGCTCCCGTCACACGCCGAAATAGGCCAGGCGAATCTGCTCGCGCGTCAGGTCTTGCGGGCGGCCTTGCAAGCTGACCCGGCCTTCCTGCAGGCAATATACGCGGTCCGCTACGGCAAGCGCGCGGCCGATGTCCTGCTCGACGATGAGGAGCGTGGTGCCGTCGCCGCGAACATCGGGCAGCGCCGCGTAGATGTCGCGGATGACGAGCGGTGCCAGGCCGAGGCTGATTTCGTCGCACAGCAGAAGTTCGGGGTTCGCCATCAGGGCGCGGCCGATCGCCACCATCTGCTGCTGGCCGCCGGAGAGGGTCGAAGCGGGCGCCCGGCGGCGCTCCGCCAGCACCGGAAAGAGCGAGAAGACGCGCGCCAGGGTCCATGGTCCCGGGCGGCCGCGCTGGGCGCCCATCTGAAGGTTCTCCTCCACCGTCAGCGAACGGAACAGCTTGCGCCCTTCCGGAACCATGGCGATGCCGAGCTTGACGATGCGATCGGCGGCGAGGGAACCGATCGGCACGCCGTGAAAACGGATATGCTCCGGCGCCGCCGGCAGCAGGCCGGTGATGGTGCGGAGAAAGGTGGTCTTGCCGGCGCCGTTGGCGCCGATCAGGGCCACGGCCTCGCCCTGAGCGATGTGAAAATCGATGCCGAAGAGCGCCTGGAAATCGCCATAGTGGGCAACCAGGTCGGAAGTCTGCAACAGCGTCATGCCTCGGCCATGCCCATGTAGACGGC
>DATKQA010000627.1:0-3022 GCA_035523835.1 Candidatus Sulfotelmatobacter sp. | reverse complement strand
GCCGAACAGCTTGGCGAAACCGAGATTGGCATAAAGCGCCCGGCCGTCCATGGCCCGCACCAGCAGGCCGTGACGAGCCCCTTCCACGATCTCGCGGAATTGCTTTTCCGCATGCTCGGCGGGCCCGGCCTCGGCGAATTTCAGCGCCAGGTCGCAACCGCGCTCGGGCCGCCCGGAAATATCGACCGTCACCTTGCTCCATCCCTGCGCCCCGTCTCGCAGCCGAAGCAGGACCGTGCTGCGCCAATCCGGATCCTCGGCCGCCCAGCCCAGGGTCTTGAGGATGGCAGCGCGGTCGTCGGGGTGAACCAGATCGCCGAACCGGGTATCCGGCGCGATGTCGCCGGCCCGGGAATCGGGCCGATTGCCGCGGCGGCGGATCTGTCGCACCCGTCCCGCGGCATCGACGGCGATGTCGATGACGGCGTCGTCGGTCGCGGCGACCTCCAGCATCTGCCTTGACGGCATCGGGCTCATCAGACCTTGTCCTCGGGCAGACACCGGGCAACCGTTGCACCGCCCGGCGATTCGACCACCCGCTAGAGTGCGCGGCGGAGTGCTAACCATTCGTTAATATTGCCTGGCGTCCGCATCAGCCGGTGCCGCGGGCGGGTCGGCCAGGGCGCCGTCGCGCGAGCGGCTTGGACCGGCCGGGGATTCGTGAGAATGTGAGCGTCAAGCTATTGATGGCCGGGAGGAAACGCGCCATGAACGCGGAAGGTGTCACGGCGGTGCAGCCGGCAAGCTGGCAGGACGAACTCTACGACTTGCTGCGCCGGAACCGGGTGACGCAATTCGCCTATGTGCCCGACGCGGGACACCGCGTGCTGATCAACCGTTCGCTGGCCGACCCGGGCGCGCATGCGGTGGCCTTGACCACCGAAGAAGAGGGCGTGGCGCTGCTGGCCGGCGCCGATCTCGGCGGCGACCGCGGCGTGCTGCTCATGCAATCGAGCGGCGTCGGCAATTGCATCAACATGCTGTCGCTGGTCAAGGGCGGCAAGTTTCCGTTCCTGATCCTGGTCAGCATGCGCGGCGACTTCGGCGAGGGCAATCCCTGGCAATATCCCATGGGCCAGGCGACGCAGCCGGTGCTGGAGGCGATGGGTGTGATCTGCCTGCGCATCGAGCGGCCGGAAGAGGTGGTGCCGGTGGTCGGCGCCGCGCTCACCATGGTGTTCCAGTCCGGCCAGTCGGTGGCGGTGCTGCTGACCCAGAAGCTGATCGGCGCCAAGAAGTTCTGAGGAGAGCATGCATGGCAATGCAGACGGAACATCGCGGCATGGCCGGCGCCGTGGCGCCGCAATTCCTGCTGGATCGGGCCGAGGCGGTGCCGAAGCTGATCGGCCGGCACGAGGATTTCCTGATGATCGCCGGCCTGGCCGGTACGGCCAAGGATCTCGGCACCCTGACCAGGGACGGGGCGCATTGCTATGCGCTCGCCGGCGTCATGGGCGCCGCCTGCGCCATGGGCCTCGGCCTGGCGCTGGCCCGGCCCGACCGGCGCGTGCTGGTCGCGACAGGTGACGGCGAGCTCTTGATGAACGTCGGCACGCTCGCCACCATCGCGGCGCTGAACCCGCCCAATCTTTCGATCCTCTGCGTCGACAACGGCCATTACGGCGAAACCGGCTATCAGAAGAGCCACACCAGCATCTGCGTCGATCTGGAGAAGATGGCGGCTGGCGCCGGCATCAAGGCGACACGCACCATCACCACCGAGGCCGAGCTCGCCGACGGCGCACGGCTGCTCCGCCAGGGCAATGGCACGGCTTTCGTGCTGCTGCGGGTGAAGCCGACCGATCCGCCGAGCTACAAGCGCAATCTCGACGCGGCCTTCTGCCGCGATCGTTTCCGCGCCGCGCTGCTCGGCTGAGCCTGTCGCGCCGAGCGACGGATTTGTGACGGCGCTTGCTTGACGCTGCCGGGCGGCATACCTACTTTCGGTGCATGATCCGTTCGGTGATTGCGGCGGCGGCCGCGAGCCTCATGGCCGTCGCTGCTGTTTCGGCACAGACGGTAACGCCCAATGGCCCGCCGCCTTCGGCACCGCCGCCGGCAGGCCAGGTGGCTGCCCCGCCGGCGGCGCCGCTGGCACCCTGGAACAACAGCACGCAGCAGGCGCTGGAGACGGCGCCGCCGGGCGCGACCTTGTCCTGGACCAATCCGGATGGTTCGGTGGGCGGCTCGATCACGCCGGGTCCGCCGTTCCAGGATGCCGCCGGCCAGACCTGTCGCGAATTTCAACAGACGATGGTGATTGCCGGCCAACTGCAGACCGCCTTCGGCATGGCCTGCCGCCAGCCGAACGGTGCATGGCTGCTGCAGGCGGCACCAGCCAACCTGGCGGCCGGCCAACTGCCCGCCGTCGCAGCCTATGGCCTGCCCCCGGCCTATTATTACCCGGAACCTTTCTACGCGCCGTTATTTTTCGGCTGCTGCTTCGGCCATCGCTTCCGCGGCCACGATCACTTCCACCACCACTGACCGCCGATCGTCTGCGCGAACGGCGGTTGATGCCGATGGCGTCAGCGCGTCTGGCACTGGCGCGTGCCGGGATGCAGCGAAGCCAGCCGGGAGAGCGAGTTCGAATGGCAGGCGTTGGTGCGCTGCAGGGTGTTGCCGATATTGTTCGCGCTCGCCGACGGCGTGCCCAGCGTCACGATCACGGGCGCCAGCGCCAATCCGCCGGCCAACAGACGCCGCCGCCCGATATGGCGCGACGGCCGTCCCGGTCTTGCCTCGTCTGCCGCCTTGCCGTCCTGCGTCTCGAATACGCGCCGCTCGTCACTCATCTGCCGCTCCATTCGGAACGAAACCACCCGGTCACCTCGGCGCCGCGTCGCGTCGAATGGCATTCGAACGCCGCGCGCCGAGCATCGCTCGGCGACAAGCAATAGCCTCGCGCGCGGTGTCTTCAGGTGTTATCGCTGTGGCATAAAAATGGTGTGTGCCAGAAGGCGACTTGCTCACCGAGCCGAGGCGGCAGCACTACCACCTTGTTGTTTCATTGCAGGACGTC
>DATKQA010000626.1:0-2764 GCA_035523835.1 Candidatus Sulfotelmatobacter sp. | reverse complement strand
AACGACGGCCATCGCGCCGCCGAAATCACCTTCTCCAGCGTCAAGCTCGGCGCCGACGCGGCGGTGGGCGAGGCCGGTGCCGCCTTGCCGCTGATCGAAGCCGTGGTCGATCGCGCCATCGCCGCGCTCGCCGCCGAGGCGGTCGGCTGCATGGCGACTATTCTCGATACGACGATCGACTACCTGAAGACGCGGACGCAGTTCGGCACCACGATCGGCAAGTTCCAGGTGTTGCAGCACCGCGCCGTCGACATGATGGTGGCGATGGAAGCGGCGCGCAGCATGACCATGTATGCCACCATGATGCTCGACGATCCCGATCCGAGCGAGCGGGCACGCGCCGTCGCGGCGGCGAAGCTGCAGCTCGGCCGCTCGGCCAAATATGTCGGCCAGCAGGCGATCCAGCTTCACGGCGGCATCGGCATGACCATGGAGTACAAGGTCGGCCACTATTTCAAGCGCGTCACCGCCATCGACCTGCAGTTCGGCGATGCCGCGCACTACCAGAAGCGCCTGGCGGCGCTCGGCGGGCTTTACGCGGCGGCCGGCTGAGGCACGGCACCGGCCGATTTATATGTCGCTCGTCATGTCAAGACCTTGCCGCCGCCGCAAGCGCCCTATATAGCTGCTCAAGGCCGTCAACCCGAAGGGAGATCACCATGCGCGAAGCCGTCATCGTCGCCACCGCCCGCACGCCGATCGGCAAGGCCTATCGCGGCGCCTTCAACGACACCCAGGGCCAGGCGCTCGGCGGCCATGTGATCGCCGAAGTGGTGAAGCGCGCCGGCGTCGCGCCGGCGGAGATCGACGACGTGGTCATGGGCGCCGCCCTGCAACAGGGTTCGACCGGCTTCAACACGGCCCGGCAATGCGCCCTGCGCGCCGGCCTGCCCGACACCGTGGCCGGGATGAGCCTCGACCGGCAATGCGCCTCGGGGCTGATGGGTATTGCCACGGCGGCCAAGGAGATCGTCAACGACGGCATGACCATCACCGTCGGCGGCGGGCTGGAATCGATCTCGCTGGTGCAGAACGAGCATATGAACCGCCATCGCGGCGGCGATCCGAAGCTGGTGGAGAGCATTCCGGCGCTTTACATGAGCATGCTGGAAACCGCCGAGGTCGTCTCCGCCCGCTACAAGGTGAGCCGCGAGGCGCAGGACGAATATGCGCTGCAATCGCAGCAACGCACAGCGCAGGCGCAGGCCGAAGGCCGCTTCACCGCCGAGATCGCGCCGATGACCACCAGCATGGTGGTGACCGACAAGGCGACCGGCCAGACCGCGTCGAAGACCATCACCATCGGCGCCGACGAGGGCAACCGCCCGCAGACCACGCTCGCCGATCTGCAGAAGCTGCAGCCGGTGTTCAAGGCCGGCCAGCAGATCAAGGAAGGCCGCTACATCACCGCCGGCAACGCCTCGCAGCTCTCCGACGGCGCGGCGGCGTCGCTGCTGATGGAGGCCAAGGAGGCGGAACGCCGCGGCCTGAAGCCGCTCGGCGCCTACCGCGGCATGGCGGTGGCCGGCTGCAATCCCGACGAAATGGGCATCGGCCCGGTCTTCGCCGTGCCGAAGCTTTTGCAGCAGCACGGCCTGAAGATCGACGACATCGGCATCTGGGAATTGAACGAGGCCTTCGCCTGCCAGGTGATCTATTGCCGCGACCGGCTCGGCATTCCGAACGAGCGCCTCAACGTCAGCGGCGGCGCCATCTCGATCGGCCATCCCTACGGCATGTCGGGTGCGCGCATGACCGGGCACGTGTTGATCGAAGGCAAGCGCCGCGGCGTCAAATACGGCGTCGTCACCATGTGCATCGGCGGCGGCATGGGCGCGGCGGGCCTGTTCGAGATCTTCTGATCGCCATGACCGCTAAGGTCGAAGCCACGGAGCGCCGCCGCACGGTCGCGCGCGTCGTGCGGGGCGAGGCGGCGAGCGACGGCGCCGGCGTGCGGCTGACCCGCGTCATGGGCACGGCGGCGCTGCCCGACCTCGATCCCTTCCTGATGCTCGATGAATTTCGCTCCGACGACCCGGCCGCCTATCTCGCCGGCTTCCCGGATCATCCGCACCGCGGCTTCGAGACGGTGACCTACATGCTCGCCGGGCGCATGCGGCACGGCGACAACAAGGGCAACAGCGGCCTGCTCGGGCCGGGCAGCGTGCAATGGATGACCGCCGGCCGCGGCATCGTGCATTCGGAAATGCCGGAACAGGAAGCGGGCCTGATGTGGGGCTTTCAGCTCTGGATCAACCTGCCGGCGAGCCGGAAGATGACGGCGCCGCGCTACCAGGACATTGCCGCCGCTGCGGTTCCGCTCGTGCAGGGCGGGGCGGGCGCCAAGGTCAAGGTGCTCGCCGGCAGCTACGGCGGCACGCGCGGCCCGGTCGATCCCGGCGCGACCGAGCCACTTTATCTCGATGTCGAGCTCGCCGCCGCCGGCCGCTTCGAAACGCCGGTTGCCGAAGGGCACGTGGCCTTCGCCTATGTCTACGACGGTGCGGCTGTCTTCGGCCCCGACGGCAACGGCCGGAAAATCCTGCGCGGCGAGCTGGCGGTGCTCGACGACGGCACGATGGTCGCGGCCGCCGGCGCCGGCGCCCCGGCGCGCTTCATCCTGCTGGCGGGCAAACCCTTGCGCGAGCCGATCGCCAAGTACGGTCCCTTCGTGATGAACACGCCGAACGAGATCCGTCAGGCGATCATCGATTACCAGGCCGGGCGGTTCTAGCCCCGCCGCTTCTTCATCACGGGGACACCG
>DATKQA010000625.1:0-3897 GCA_035523835.1 Candidatus Sulfotelmatobacter sp. | reverse complement strand
ATACAAGGTGAAGACCTTCGAGGCGCAGCACCAGGTCAAGGCCGGCGCCATCGATGCGGTCGAGGGCGCCATCCGGCAGCTCGAATTCCCGCCGGTCGAGCCGCTCCTGGCCGAGGTGCAGGCCTTCGTCGCCGCCATCGCGACGCGCCAGCCGCAGGGCGCCGACGGCCGCGCCGGCTATTGGGCGACGCGGGTGGTCGAGGCCGCCATGCAGTCGGCCCGCGAGCGCCGCACCGTGACCCTCGATCCCGCCGCCTGAGCTTTTCCCGTTTCAGAAGGCAACAACCGCCGATGCAGAAGATTCCGCTGTCGCAGGTCGTCATCACCGATGAAATCCGCAACGCCGTGCTCGGCGCCGTCGATTCCGGCCGCTATATCCTGGCCGACCAGTGCGCCGCCTTCGAGAAGGAGCTCGCCGCCTATATCGGCATGAAGCATTGCGTGCTTTCCGCCAACTGGACCGCCGCGGTGTTCCTGCTGCACATGGCGCAGAAGGTGAAGCCGGGCGACGAGATCATCGTGCCCTCGCACACCGCCTTCCCGAGCATCGAGCCGCTCATCCACAACGGCGCCCGGCCGGTGTTCGTCGACATCGACGAGACCTATTGCCTCGATCCGGCGGCGGTGGCGGCGGCGGTGACCGCGCGCACGGTCGGCATCATTCCGGTGCATCTCTACGGCCATCCCGCCGACATGGACCGCATCATGGCCGTCGCCCGCAAGCACGGCCTGTGGGTGCTGGAGGATTGCGCCCAGGCGCACGGCGCCAGGTACAAGGGCCGCCGCGTCGGCTCGATCGGCGATGCCTCCGCCTTCTCCTTCTATCCGTCGAAGAACCTGAGCGTGCTCGGCGACGGCGGCTGCATCATGACCAACGACGATGCCATCGCCGAGCGGGTGCGCATGCTGCGCGACCACGGCCGCAAGAGCAAGTACACGCACGACATGGTCGGCTTCAACCTGCGCTTCAACGAGATCAACGCCGCGGTCGGCCGCGTCATCCTGCGCCATCTCGATCAGCACAACGCGCATCGCCGCGAGATCGCCCGGCGCTACGGCGAGCGGCTCGCCAACCGGGTGCGCGTGCCGGTGGCGAAGGACTGGGCCGAGCCGGTCTACCACATGTACGTGATCCAGACCCAGGACCGCGACGGCATGGCCAGGCATCTGCAGGACAAGGGCATCGGCACCGGCGTGCATTATCCCGTGCCGAACCACAAGCAGCCGGCCATCACCGCCCGCTTCGCCGACCTGCCGAAGCTGCCGGCGACCGAGACGGCGGTGGACCGCATCCTGTCGCTGCCGATCTACGGCGAATTGCCGATGGCCGGCGTCGAGCGCGTCTGCGACGAGATCGCCGCCTTCCTCGGCTAGCCGTCATGGCGCCGCCCGAGATCAGCTTCGCCATTCCCTGCCACAACGAGACCAGCAACCTGCCGACCTTGCTCAAGGAGATCACGGCGGAGGCGGACAAGCTCGGGCGGTCCTACGAGATCATCGTCACCGACGATTGCTCGACCGACGGTTCCTGGGCGCTCTTGAAGGCGCTGACCAAGCTCTATCCGAGCCTCCGGGTGCAGCGGCTCGACCGCAACTCCGGCGAATCCGCGGCGAGCTTCACCGCCATCCGCGCCGCCCGTGGCGACATCATCGTCACCATGGACGCGGACCTGCAGAACGACCCGAGCGAACTGCCGCTCTTCTTCGCGGCGCTGAAAGAGGCCGATTGCGTCTGCGGCAACCGCCAGGCGACGCGCGGAGAGGGCGACAACTGGCTGAAGCAGCAGACCTCGCGCATCTCCAACGGCATCAGGAGCCGCGTGCTGCAGGACCAGGTCGGCGATGCCGGCTGCACCTATCGCGCCTTCAAGCGCGAGACGGTGGCCGACCTGCCGTTCTTCAAGGGCATCCACCGCTTCCTGCCGATCCTGATCGCCTTCAAGGGCTATCGCGTGAGCGAAGTGCCGGTAGTCAACCGCCTGCGCACCGGCGGGCGCAGCCACTACGGCCTGTTCGACCGGGCCGGCGCCGTGGTCGATATGTTCGCCGTGCGCTGGCTGAAGTCGCGCATGATCCGCTTCCACGTGGCGGAACGCTTTCCGCCGGAGTGACCGCCATGACCTGGGCCGACTTCCTCGATTTCATCAATCGCGAGCATCGCCTCCTCGGTCTGCCCTGGACCTATCTCTTCGCCTTCGGCCTGCTCGGCAACGCCACCTTCTTCACCCGCTTCTTCGTGCAATGGGTTCAGTCGGAGCGCGTCGGCCGCAGCGTGGTGCCGAAGCTGTTCTGGCACCTCAGCATCGCCGGCAGCCTGATCCTGCTGGTCTATTTCATCTTCAAGCAGGAGCCGGTCGGCATTCTCGCCTACCTGCCGAACGCCTTCGTCTACCTGCGCAACCTGCAACTGGTGAAGCGCGAGGAGCGCGCGGCGCCGTAGCCGCTATTTGTGCGCGCCATCAAGCAGTTCGGGATGGGCGATGACATCGGCGTTGCGCCAGATCATGACCTCGTCGCCGCGGAACGGCTGGCGGTAGAGCGGCGCCGCCGGCCAGGCCCTGGCCGCGTTCTTCGCCGGATAGCCGGCGATCAGCTCGCCCTCGGCATGCGCTTCGACCCAGGGCAGGATGGCCGGACCGCGCAGCTCGACGATCGCGCGCTTCAGCCGTGGATAGAAATTGTATTCGGCGTTGTAGGAGCCGGCATGGCCGATCGGCGCGCCCGCGGCGGCGAGCCGGCCGACTTCGGCGGCGAGCGGCCGCACGTCGAGCTCGGGCCAGGTGGCGTTGTAAAGGCCGGCGCCGAGCAGCAGCATCCAGGCGACGGCGGCGAAGGCGGTGGCGGCCAGGTGATCGGCGAAGTTCGCGCGCCGGCTGGCCAGCCAGGTGGCCGCGGCCAGCGCCAGGAAGCCGGCGCCATAGGCCGGCGGCAGCGGCCAGGCGACATGCGGCAGCCGGCCGACGAACCAGACGGCAGCGGTGAGCAATGACAAGCCGATCATCAGCCAGCTCCCGGCGCGCGCCGGCGTCTGGCGATCGATGACGCGGCCGAGCGCCAGCGCCACGGCGGGAAACAGCGGCAGCAGATAGTGCGGCTGCTTGGCGCTGATCAGCGACAGCGCGACGAAGGCCGGCAGCGCCCAGGCGATGCAGAGGCGGATGCCGGGGTCGGCCAGGGCGCCGCGGCCGGCCGCGCGCAAGCCGCGCCAGTTCGCCGGCCAGAGCGACCAGGGAAACAGCATCAGCGGCAGCAGCGGCAGGTACCACCAGAAGGGCCGCGCGTGGGTGAAGGAATGCACGATGCTGTCGGCGGTCTGGTGCAGCCCGATCGCCTGCAGATAGGCCTCGCCGCCGGCCAGCGCCGCCGGCACCAGCCAGGCGAAGCCGATGGCGAAGGCGACCAGCACGGCCAGCATGAAACCGCCGTACCAGCGCCGCCAGCGAACGCCGGCCGTGCCCATCCACCAGGGCGCGCCGAGCGCTGCGCCGGCGACCGGCAGCAGGATCACCGGCCCCTTGGTCAGCGCGCCGACGCCGAGCGCCGCGCCGGCGAGCCAGAAGGGCGCGAAGCGGCCGTCTTGCCAGGCCGCCACCAGGGCGGAGACGGCGACCAGCACCAGCGCCGACAGGATCATGTCGAACATGGTGGCGGCGGTGAACAGGGCCCAGTAGAGGCTGCTGGCGAGAATGAGCGGGGCAAAATTGTGCGCCTGGCCGTCGGGCCAGAGCCGGCGGGCCAGGCGGCGGGTGAGCAGCAGCGCGGCGAGCGCCGCCAGCGGCGCGATCAGCCGCGGCCACCAGTCGTTGACACCGAAGAGCCACCAGCCGAGCTGCATCAGCCAGAAGAACACCGGCGGCTTCTCGGCATAGATGTGACCGTTCACGTAGGGCACCAGGA
>DATKQA010000624.1:0-18754 GCA_035523835.1 Candidatus Sulfotelmatobacter sp. | reverse complement strand
GTCGTGCGGTTCAAGAGCCGCGCACCCAGCCGGTCCTCGAGCCGGCTCACCTGCTTGGACACCGCCGATTTCGACAGGCCGAGCTGGCGCGCCGCCTCGGAGAAGGAGTGCGCCTCGACCACGCGCGCGAAGACCGCCATCCCGGTGAGCCGATCCATTTTCCGCCTCACTGTTTCTTATTTGGAACCAATATATTCATTTAATGATGATTGATTGTATACAGGAAACGACCCACTTGGTTCGGGTGTCATTGACCGCATTGGGGAAACAGCCATGACCAAGGTGTTAGTCCTGTATTACTCGACCTACGGCCATGTCGAGGCCATGGCCGGCGCCGTTGCCGAAGGCGCCGCCAGCATCGAGGGTGTCGACGTGACGCTGAAGCGTGTGCCCGAACTGATGCCGCCGGAGGTAGCGCAGGCGGCACATGCCAAGCTTGACCAGGCGGCGCCGATCGCGACCCCGGATGAGCTGGCGAACTATGACGCCGTCATCTTCGGTACGCCGACCCGCTTCGGCAACATGGCGAGCCAGATGCGCAATTTCCTCGACCAGACCGGCGGGCTCTGGGCCAAGGGCGCCCTGGTCGGGAAGGTCGGCAGCGTCTTCGCTTCCACCGCGACCCAGCACGGCGGCCAGGAGACCACCCTGACCTCGTTCCATACCACCTTGTTCCACCACGGCATGGTGGTGGTCGGCGTGCCCTATTCGGCGCCGGGCCTGTCGAAGATGGACGAGGTCAGCGGCGGCTCGCCCTATGGCGCCACCACCATTGCCAAAGCCGACGGCAGCCGCCAGCCGAGCGCCAACGAGCTGGAGATCGCGCGCTTCCAGGGCAGGCACGTGGCCAATATCGCCAAGAAGCTGGCGGCATGATGCAATAGGCCCGAACAGGCGGAGAGCGGCATGGGACTTCTGGTCGAAGGCAAATGGCAGGATCGCTGGTACGACACCCGCTCGACCGGCGGCCGGTTCCGGCGCACTGAAACCGCTTTCCGTCACCAGGTGACGAACGAGGCCGGGGCGCCCTTCGCCGCCGCGGCCGGCCGTTATCATCTCTATGTCAGCCTGGCCTGCCCGTGGGCGCACCGCACCCTGATCCTGCGCAGGCTCAAGCGGCTGGAGGATGTCGTCGGCCTGTCCATCGTCGATCCCTTGATGGCGGCGAACGGCTGGGAGTTCACCGGCGCGCCGGGCACGACGCGCGACCAGGTGAACGGCTGCCGCTACCTCTACGAGGTCTATGCCAAGGCGAAGCCCGACTACAGCGGCCGGGTCACCGTGCCGGTGCTGTGGGACAAGGAGACCGGCAGCATCGTGAACAACGAATCGGCCGAGATCGTCCGCATGTTCAACAGCGCCTTCGACCGCTTCGGCGATGCCACGGTCGATTTCTATCCGGCGCCGCTGCGCGCCGAGATCGATCGCATCAACGCCTTCGTCTATGACGCGGTGAACAACGGCGTCTACAAGTGCGGCTTCGCCACGACGCAAGCGGCCTATGACGAGGCCTTCCACGTCCTCTTCGCCGCGCTCGACGAATTGGAGGCGCGGCTGACGCGGCAGCGTTACCTGGTCGGCGGCCGCCTCACCGAAGCCGACTGGCGGCTGTTCACCACCCTGGTCCGCTTCGATGCGGTCTACCACGGCCATTTCAAGTGCAACCTGCGGCGCATCGCCGACTACCCGGCCTTGTCCAACTATCTGCGCGACCTCTACCAGGTCCCCGGCGTCGCCGAAACGGTCGATCTGACGCAGATCAAGCGCCATTACTACGCCAGCCACCGCAACATCAATCCGACCGGCATCGTGCCGCTCGGCCCCGCCATCGATTTCGACGCGCCGCACGATCGCGACCGTTTCGCCGCGGCGGCGCAACGCCAGGCAGGATGAAAGCCATGATGCACCCGGTTCCCTTCGACAAGCTCGGCCGCTTCCAGCTCGATTGGCTGGATTCACGCTTCCATTTCTTCTTCTCCGGCGTGCCGGCGCCGATGGGCCATGCCTTCGGTCCCTTGCGCGTGTGGAACGACGACGTGATCCGCGCCGGCACCGGCTTCGACATGCACGGCCATCGCGACATGGAGATCATCACCTACGTCCGCCGCGGCGCGATCAGCCATCGCGACAGTCTCGGCAATGCCGGCCGCACCGAAGCGGGCGACGTGCAGGTGATGAGCGCCGGCACCGGCATCACCCACGCCGAGCACAATCGCGAGACCATCGACACCGAGCTGTTCCAGATCTGGGTCGAACCCGACCGCCGCGGCTTGAAGCCGCGCTGGGAAACCGCGCGCTTCCCGCAGGGCGACCGCGCCGGCAAGCTGGTGCCGCTCGCCTCCGGCGAGGCCGGTGTGCCCGGCGCGCTCGGCATCCACCAGAACGCCACGCTCTATGGCGCCACCTTGCCGGCCGGTGCTACATTGACCCATCTGCTCAAGCCGGGTCGGCGGGCCTATCTGGTGCCGGCCTCCGGCGCGGTGACGGTGAACGGCATGAAGCTCGAAACCCGCGCCGGGCTTGCAATCGTCGACGAAGCGACAATCGAGATCGCCGCCGCCGAGGCCAGCGAGATCCTGTTGTTCGACCTGCCCTGATCCCGCCATGCAACCCAGCATCTTCATCAGCCACGGCTCGCCGATGCTCGCGATAGAGAGCGGGCCGGCCGTCGATTTCCTGCGCGGCCTCGGCCGGACGCTCGAGCGGCAATACGGCCGGCCGCAGGCAATTCTCTGCGCCTCGGCGCACTGGGAAACGGCGGCGCCGGCGGTCAGCAGCGCGACGCGGCCGGAAACGATCCACGATTTCTACGGTTTTCCCGAGCCGCTCTATCGCCTGACCTATCCGGCGCCCGGCGCGCCGCAAGCCGCGCGGCGAGCGGCCGATCTGCTGCGCCAGGCCGATTTCGACTGCGCGCTCGAGCCCGGCCAGGGCCTGGATCACGGCGCCTGGATGCCGCTTCGCCTTCTCTGGCCGGACGCCGACATCCCCGTCGCCCAGCTAGCCTTGCAGCAGCCGCTCGGCCCGGCCCATCACGTCGCGCTCGGCACGGCCCTGGCGCCGATCCTGAGCGAGGGTGTGCTGGTGCTCGGCAGCGGCGGCGCCGTGCACAATCTGCGCGCGCTGGGGCAAAGCCGCGCCGCGGGCCGCTTCCACACGCCGGAGTGGGCGGCGCAGTTCGACGACTGGCTCGAACGGGCCGTGCATCGCGGCGACGGCGAACAGCTCATCCGCTATCGCAGTTTCGCGCCCCATGGCGCCATGGCGCACCCGCGCGACGAGCACCTGCTGCCGCTGCACATAGCCTTCGGCGCCGGCGGCCAAAGGCCGGGGCGCACGCTCTATCGCGGCTTCAATCTCGGCAGCCTGTCGATGGCGGCCTACGCCTTCGATTGACACTCACGCCGCCGTCGCCAGCGGCGGACCGATGTAGCGCGATTCCGGTCGCACCAGGCGGCCGAGCCGATCCTGCTCCATGATATGCGCCGACCAGCCGACGGCGCGGGCGACGGCGAAGACCGGCGTGAAGGCCTGCCGCGGCAGACCGACCGCGTCCAGCAGGAGAGCGGTGTAGAACTCGACGTTGGTCTCGAGCTTGCGGCCGGGCTTCAGCCGCTTCAGCGCCGCCAGCGCCTCGCGCTCTACCGCCTCGGCGAAGGCGATGCGATTGCCGCTTCGCGGCATGCCGAGCACCACCTGCTTCAGCACGTCGGCGCGCGGATCGCGCACCTTGTAGATGCGATGGCCGAAGCCCATGAGCCGTTCGCCCTTGCTGATGGCGGCCTCGAGCCAGGGTCTGGCGCGCTCCACGGTGCCGATCTCGTCCAGCATGTCGAGCACCGGTTCCGGCGCTCCGCCGTGCAGCGGCCCCTTCAGGGCGCAGAGCGCGCCGAGCACGGCCGAGATGGTGCCCGCGCGCGTCGAGGCGACGACGCGGGCGGTGAAGGTCGAGGCGTTCAAGCCATGCTCGGCGACGGTGGTGAGATAGGCGTCGAGCGCGGCGGCTTCGGCGGCCGGCGCCGGCGCATCCCGCAACATGCGCAGGAAGTCCGCCGCCGTCGTGAGGCGCGCGTCCGGGGCGACGGGAGATTTGCCGTCCGCGGCACGCAGCAGCGCCGCCAGGAAGACCGGAAGCGCACCGGTCGCCAGCAGGTAGTGCGGCGACGGCTCGGCGTCGCCGAGCAGCGCGAGGCCGACGCGGAGCGCCTCGATCGGCGGCAATCCGCGGGCCGCCGCGAGCAATGCCGATACATGGGCGAAGGCCGCTTCACGCGCAGTGCCCAAACCGGCCTGCACCGCGATCCTGTTGCCGCCCTCCGGCACGAAGCCGTCCCAGAGCAGTGCCGCGGTGCCCTCGAAGCCGTACTTGGGAACCAGTTCGGCCAATTCCTTGCCGCGCACCACCAGCCGTCCGTTGGCGCCGTCCACCAGGCTCAGCACGGTTTCGGCTGCCACCACGCCATCCAATCCGCTTGCCATATCGGCCTCCATGACTTGAAACGCAGCTTCTGTGGTGATACTTCGTGCTAAGATATACATTGTCAATATTGATTCATATGATCAATATATCGGCATGGCGGACCCGGTGTTCATGACGGCGAAGCAGGCGGCGGCCACGCTCGGCATCAGCCTGCCGACGCTTTATGCCTATGTGAGCCGCGGATTGATCCGCTCGGAGGCCGGTGGCGGCAGCCGCTCCCGGCGCTACCGGACGGAGGATGTGGCCGATCTCAGGGCGCGGCGTAAGCGCACCCGCGACCCCGAGGCGACGGCTGCCGCCGCTCTCGACTTCGGCGCACCGGTGCTCGAATCCGCTCTCACCTTGATCGACCGCGGGCAGCTCTACTATCGCGGACAGGACGTCCGCCGGCTCGCCGAACGGATGACGCTGGAACAGGTTGCCGCCCTGCTCTGGCAAGTCGGGCAAGACCCCTTCGCGCCCGACAATCTGCCGCCGGCCATCGACGCAGTTCTGCCGCGCGGCCTCGCGCCGGCCAACCGCTGCCTTATCCTGCTGTCGCTTGCCGATGCTATCGATAGCGAAGCGGTCGCTGCCGGCGTGCCGGCGGCGTATCGGCAGGGCGCCAGAGTCATGCGCCTGGTCGCCGCCGCGGCCGCCGGCGTTGCGCCGGCCGCCGAGCCGCTGCACCGCCTGCTCGTCCGCGGCTGGCGGATCGAGAGCCGCAAGAGCGCTGATCTCATCCGTGCCGCCTTGGTACTGGCCGCCGACCACGAGTTCAACGTCTCGGCTTTCACCGTGCGCTGCATCGCCTCGGCAGGCAGCTCGCTCTACGGCGCGGTGATCGGCGGCATCGCCGCCTTGCAGGGAAGCCGCCACGGCGGCGCCTCGGCTCAGGCCGAAACCTTCCTGGCGGAGCTGGCCGCCAGCGACGACCTGCGCGGCGCCATCGGTTTGCGGCTGCAGCGGGAGACCGCTGCGCGCTGGCGCCAGGCTGCCGGGCAAGGCGACGGCAGACCCCGCGCGCTGCGCGGCGAGCAACTTCCCGGCTTCGGCCACCCGCTTTATCGCGACGGCGATCCGCGTGCCGCCTGGCTGCTCGGCCAACTGGCCGCGCATGGCAGCGGCGCAGCCGATTTCGCGCTCACGGTGGCAAGCCAGGTCGGCGACATGATCGGCGAAAGGCCGAACCTGGACTTCGCCCTGGCCGCCCTGGCCCGTGCCGTCCGGCTTCCCGCCGGTGCACCGCTTGCGCTCTTTGCCGTGGGGCGCTGCGCGGGCTGGATCGGCCACGCGCTCGAGCAATATGCTGCCGGCAGCCTGATCCGGCCGCGAGCGCGCTACGTCGGGCCCGCGCCGGCCACAATCGCGCCATAGAGCCGGCCTAGGAGTCGGGCCGAGGAGTTCCGCATGGTGCCGCGTTTCGTCCTGCCGCTGGCTGCGTTTCTGGTGCTTTTCGCCGCAGGCTCGCTCGCCGCCCGCGGCTTCGACCTGCCGCAGGTCGGCTATAGCGCCGAGCGCGTGGTCAAGAGCGGCGGGCGCTGGCAGGCCATGCAGGTCCATTACAGCCCCGGCATGGAGCGGATGGACCTGGAAGGCAATGCCGCCGCCGGCAATGTGATGATCGTGCGCTACGACAAGGGCCTGACCTGGATCGTCATGCCGCAACTGCATGCCTATCTCGAACTGCCGGACCGGATCGGCGACGATATCGTCGCCGTGGCACGGAGCCTGGTGCTGCATCCCCTGGGCCGCGACCGGATCAACGGCCTGGCCACGATGAAATACCGGATCGACGGCAAGATCACAGGCTACATGTGGCTCGGCCAAAAGGACATTCCGGTAGAGATCGACGGCGACATGACAGTCGGCGACAAGGCCAAGCCGCTGCCGACCCATTTCGAGCAAAGTCACATCCAGATCGCGCCGCAGGATCCGGCGCTGTTCGAGGTGCCCGAGGGACTGTCGCGCATCAAGCTCAAGGACGCGCGCTGGCTCGGGCTGATGCAGCAGTTCCTCGGCGGAGCGGAACCATGATCAAGATCACCTTCTGCCTGCATCGGCGGCCGGAGCTGGGGCGCGAGGAATTCCAGGACTACTGGTTGCACAAGCATGGACCGCTCGTGCGCTCGGTCAAGGATGCGCTCCGCATTCACCGCTATGTGCAGGTGCATGCGCTGGCCACGCCGCACGACCATGCCGTGAGCGCCGTGCGCGGGGCGCCGGAGAGCTTCGATGGCATCGCCGAGATCTACTGGGCGAGCGGCGCGGACCTGGCGGCATCGATGGCGAGCGCGGAAGGCCGCCGTGCCGGGCGGCTGCTCTTGGAGGACGAGCGGAAGTTCATCGACCTCAGCCGGTCGCCGCTCTGGTTCAACCGGGAATACACGATTGTCGGCTAGAGCGGTCGGCTCGATCGCCGCCGCTATCCTCGCTCTCGCTTCCCTGGCTCACGCTGCCGTCGGCGCACCGGCGCAATATCGCTTCGCCGCCACCTGGGCCGACCTGCCGATCGCCGACATCTATCTGACGCTCGACGACCAGGGCGACGGCTATCGCGCCGCGATCGACATCCGCTCGCTCGGCCTGATGAAGCTATTGTCCAAGTTCGGCGCGCACGGCACGGCCGAGGGTAAATTCACCGCTGACGGCGGCATCCTGCCGACGCGCTACGATACCGACTACAAGCTGCGCAAGAAGCGCAATCACCAGAACCTGCTCTACGTCAGGACAGGCGACGGCACGACGGCGGAGCGCGGTCCCGCCGACACCTCCAGCAAGCCGCCGGTCGATCCTGCCTTCCGGCGCAATGTGGTCGATCCCCTGTCGGCGCTGGCGGCGCTCCGCGAACGCATGCGCCGGCACGCCCTCGCCGCCGGCGACGACTTTACGATCCCGGTCTATGACGACAAGCGGCGCTTCGACATCACCGGCAGACTGCTCGGACCGCAAGAGCTGGAGCTGAACGGCACGAAGGTCAAGGCGCTCCGCTTCCACCTGCTGCTGACGCCGATTGCCGGCTTCCGTAGCGCCGCCGAGGAAGGCGAGGACATCGAAAACAAGCCACGTCCGGTAGACTTGTACCTGAGCGATGACGCGCGGCTGGTGCCGCTCGAGCTCAGCCTCTCGGTCTTCTACCTGCCGGCGGTGACGCGGCTGGTCGGCGCCTGCTCCGAGGCCGCGCCCTGCACCATCCATCCCTTCTGATGTCCCGGCATGACCCGCCCGGTGTTTCCCGTTGCACCGGAGGACGACTGCCGGTTTGCTAGCATGGCAGGTGGGGCGGCCGCGTCGGCCGGCGAAGGGGGAGAAGGCACATGCTCAAGGAATTCCGCGAATTCGCCATGCGCGGCAATGTCATCGATCTGGCCGTCGGCATCATCATCGGCGCCGCCTTCGGCAAGATCGTCACCTCGCTGGTCAACGACATCATCATGCCGCCCATCGGGCTGATCCTGGGCAAAGTGGATTTCTCCAATCTGTTCATCAACATGTCGGGCACGCATTACGATTCGCTCGACGCCGCCAAGAAGGCGGGCGCCGCCACCATCAACTATGGCCTGTTCCTCAACACCGTGCTCGACTTCGTCATCGTCGCCTTCGCCGTGTTCCTGCTGGTCAGGCAGATCAACCGCCTCCACCGTCCGGCGCCGGCGGCGGCACCCACCACCAAGGAATGCGCCTTCTGCCTTTCCACCGTTCCGCTCAAGGCGACGCGCTGCCCGCAATGCACCTCCAACCTGCCGGCGAATTGACCGGGGCTTGCGTCAGGCGATCGTATCGACGACGCCGCCATCGACGCGCAAGGCCGCACCGGTGGTCGCCGAGGCCTGCGGCGAGGCGGCGTAGACGATCAGGTTCGCCACTTCCTCGACGCTGGCGGCGCGCCGGATGATCGAGCTCGGCCGATGCTGCATGACGAAGGCGGCCGCCGCTTCCTCGATGGTCTTGCCGGACTTGGCGGCCGCGTCCCGCAGCATGGCCTCGACCCCGTCGGACAGGGTGGGGCCGGGCAGGATCGCGTTGACGGTGACGCCGGTGCCGGCCATCCGCTTGGCGAGTCCGCGTGAGAGCGCCAGCAGCGTGGTCTTGGTGCAGCCGTAGTGGATCATTTCGGCCGGAATATTGAGGGCGGATTCGGAGGAAACGAAAAGCACGCGGCCCCAGCCGCGGCGCGCCATCGCCGGTAGATAGGCACGCGCGAGCCTGACGCCGGACATGACGTTGACGTCGAAGAAGCGCGTCCATTCCGCATCGGAAATGTCGAAGAAATCCTGCGGCACGAAAATGCCGACGTTATTGACCAGGATGTCGACCGAGGGGTCGGCGGCGACCGCGGCAGCGCAACCGGCCGCCGTGCCGAGATCGGCCGCAACGCCGCGGCAGGCGGCACCCGGGACGGCGGTTGCGAGCCTGGCCAGCGCTTTGTCGATTGCACCCTGGCCGCGGCCGTTCACGATCACCGCTGCCCCGGCAGCCGCCAAGCCTTTGGCGATGGCGAAGCCTATCCCGCCGGTGGAGCCGGTGACCAGCGCGGTCTTGCCCTCGAAATCGATCCGCATCGCCTTCTCCTTCCATGCCGGGGCCGCCCATGCAGCATCGCTCGGGGCCAGCTTCAGATCAAAGATTGCTCATGCCGCCGTCGATGACGAACTCGCTGCCGACGGTAAAGGCGGATTCGTCGGAAGCGAGGAAGACGACCGCATTGGCGATCTCGCCCGGATCGCCGCGGCGGCCGGCTGGAATCTGCCCGACCAGCGCCTTGATCTCGGCTTCACCCATGCCGATCTTGCCGTGCAGCGGCGTTGCGATCGGACCGGGGCTGACCGCGTTGACGCGGATGCCGCGGCCGATCAACTCGCCGGAGAGCGTGCGCGCCAGCGAGATGAGGCCCGCCTTCGTCGCCGCGTAGACGCTGGAATTCGGCATGCCGATCCGCGCGTTGATCGAAGTGTTGAGCACAATCGAGGCAGGGTTGGCGAATAGCGGCAGCAAGGCCCGGATCAGAAAGAACGGTCCCTTCAAGTTGACCGCGAAAGACCGGTCGAAGCCGGCTTCGTCCCATTGTTCGAGCGGACGGAAATCGCCGATGCCGGCATTGACGAACATGGCATCGAGTCCGCCGAAGGCTTCGCCGACCGCGGCCGCCACCGCCTGCTGGCCATCGACGTCGCCGGCCTCGGTGCGGATCGTCAGCACACCCTGGCCAAGTGCTGCGCGCGCGCTCTCGATGGTGGCGGGGTTCGATCCGGTGACGGCGACGCGCGCACCCTCCTTCAGGAACTGCCGCGCCGTTTCCAGTCCGATACCACTGGTGCCGCCGGTGACGAGCGTACGCTTGCCTTTGAGCCGGTCCATGCTTGCCTCCTTCGCTGGTCGGACGGGACGACGCGCCCGACAACCAGACTATGGCCCGGCGCCTGCGTTCGGATTAGACTCCTGTTTATGGATTTGGTTTCCGGATTTTCCGAACAATGAAACTGGATAGTATCGCCGCTTTCGTTGCCGTCGCCGAGGCCGGCTCGATCAGTGCGGCGGCGCGGCGGCTCCGACTGTCGAAATCGGTGGTCAGCGAACGATTGGCCGCACTTGAGAGAAGCCTCGGCGCCAGCCTGCTGCATCGTTCCACCCGCAACCTGTCGCTAACCGGCGACGGCAGTGCATTTCTGGAGCGTGCTGTCCGCATCTTGGGCGAGGTGGCAGATGCCGCCGCCGACTTCGCCGAACGTCGCAGCACCTTGTCGGGTCCGCTGCGGCTTTCGGCGCCGGTGACTTTCGGCCGCATGCATCTCGGGCCGGCCCTCTATCCCTTTCTCGCCGAGCATCCGCGCATCGAACTGACGCTCGATCTTGATGACCGCCGCGTCGATGCCGCGGCCGACGGGTTCGACGCCGTGGTGCGGCATGGGCCCATCGTCGATTCCCGCCTCATGGCCTGGCGCCTCGCGCCGAGCCGCCGCGTGCTCGTCGCTTCGCCGCGCTATCTGGCGCGCCACGGCACGCCGCGCTCTATCGCCGACCTGAATCGCCACCGCGGCATTTTCTATGCCAACCGCGGCGCGGCCGACTGGCGCTTTTCCACCGCCGGGCGCACGGCGATCGTGCGTGCCGAAGCAAGCCTCGTGGTCAACAACGGCGACGTCATGCGGGACGCGGCGGTGGCCGATCTCGGCATCGCCTTGCTGCCAAGTTTCATTGCCGGCGCCGCCATCAGGTCTGGAGATCTCGCCGTCGTCGACATCGGCGCACAAGCGGCCGGCGAGTTTATCTTCATCGCCCACCCCGAGGGCCGCCGGCCGTCCGCCAAGCTGCGCGCGCTTGCCGACAGCCTGCGCCGGAGCTTCGGCGATCCACCCTACTGGGACCGTCAGTCGGCCTGACGCTCGCGCCGCCGCCCTCAATGCCCGAGCAGGCCCTTGAGCGCGCCGCCCACACCGCTCGGCGCCGACTTCGAGCCCGATGACGCCGCGCCGCCTGTTCCGGGGACCAGGTTCTTGAGCGCATTGCTTGCCGCGCCGGGGTTCTGCAGCAATTGTTTGGCCGTGCCGGCCAGGTCGGGCTTGTAGCTGAGATTGCTCCACGGGCCGGAAATGATGATGGGCACGGCGATGCCGCCGGCGTCGCTCTTGCCGCCCTGCCCCTCCGCCGATGCCACCAGCTTCGGCGTCAGGCGGTAGTTGACGGTGCGCGGCGGCAGCTCGACGGTGCCGGCGCCCTCGATCCTGAGGAGCGGCGATTTCATCGCCAGATCGGTGTTTTTCACGATGCCGTTGGTGATCGTGTAGGTGCCGCCGAGCTCGGTGAAGTCGGTCTGCTGCGCCTTGCCGGCGGAAGCATCCAGAAAGGCGCTGGAGACGTTGCGCGCCATGGCGCCGAGGTTGATGCCCTTGATGGCGCCGTTGCTGAAGTTCATGGCGCCCTTGCCCTGCAAGGCAGAGACCATCTCGCGTTGGCTTTTGCCGTGGGTGGTGACATCCGTCGAGGTATCGGCAGTCCCGGTGATGCGGTCGAAGCCGGCCGCATCGTCGAACAGGGGCTCGGCCTGCACCTTGGCGAGAGTGAAGTTGGCGCTGACGGCCGGCACGGCGCCGGCGCCGTTCACCACGAGCTGACCCTTGCCGCTGCCCTGGTAGAGCGCGAGCTGGGTCAGATCGGCGGTCAGCACGCCATCCTTCAGCTTCAAGGTCAGCGCGCTGCGGTCGATCTTGATCTTGCGCACCAGGATCGCGTTGGCCGAGAGCGCGAAATCGACATTGACCGCCTTCAGGCCGCTGAGATCGATGGGATCGTCACTCCAGTCGGAAGATTGCGCCGCGGCCGGGGTCGCGGTTGCGGCCTTCCCCCCGGAGGACGCCGGCTTCTCCGGCGGCAAATAGGGATTGACGTCGAGCTTGTCGACATCGAGCCGCCCGTTGATGGCCGGCTTCGCGCCCGTCGCATCGATCCCGAGCTCTCCCTTGGCGGTGATCGCGTCGAGGGCGATCTGCGCGTTGCTGAAATCAAGCTTGGCGCCTTGCAGATTGAGCTTGCCCTTGATCGACAGTGGGCCGAGGCCGGTGCCGGGCGCATCGATCGGTTTCGCCGCCCAGGCGGCGAGACCGCGGACGGACGGCACCTTCAGGTCGATATCGCCGGCAAGCTTCATCGTGCCGCCGCCGGTCGCGGTGCCCTTGAAGTCGAAGATCACCGGCTCGCTGGTGATATCGAGCGCAATATCGGTGCTCTTGCCCTGCATGATCTGCCGCGGATTCGCCACGTTCGCCTTGAGTGCGATCTGTTTGCCGCGCCAGACCAGGTCGCCGGCCGCCTTGAAGGGGCTTTCCAGATCGGGGAGCGAGAGGGTCACGTTGACCTTGTCGAGCGATTGCTTCTGGCCGCTTTGATCGTCGGCATAGGTGACCGTTCCGTTCGCCAGCCGCAGCTCGCCCAGGCGAAGCTCCGACAGCGCCGTGGCGCCCTGTCCGCCGCCGCTGGCGGCCGTGCTGCCGGCCGCGGCGGACTTGGCCGCCGGCGAGGCCGCCTTCGCCGGCTCGCCGAACGCCCAGTTAGGACGTCCCGCCTTGTTGATTTCCAGATGAATCACCGGATTGACCAGGACGAAGCTGTCGATCGCCACCTCGCCGTGCAGCAGCGGGAACATCTGCAGCCGTATCTGAAGCTGATCGAACGATGCCATCTGCGGATCGGCGGCCCCGGCGGCATTCGAGAAGGTGACTTTGTTCGCTTCCAGTTCGAGGCGCGGCAGCAGCGAGAAACTCACCGGTCCGGCGATGGCGAGATCGCGCCCCGTCGCGTTCTTCACCTGCGCCACGATCTGCTGTTTGTAGGTGTCGAGCGGAATGAAAAAGGGAACGGCGACCGCCGCGACGAGGAGGAGCACGATCACCACGGCCAGGCCGATCAGGAACTTCTTCATAGGACCTCTCGCTCATTGATCGACGACCAGGCCGGCGGGCGCATCTGTGGCTGTCATTTGGTGCGCCGGTCGGAAATCGCCGATGACCGGACCAACGTGATCGAAGTCAAGGTTGCCGTCAAAACGCCGCCGAAGCGGCCACCGAGCGTCGCAGGCTGCGACTTCGGGTCATCTTGCCCCGCGTGGCCCATGGGTTGTCCGAGCCAAGCTGTTTTCTTCGCTCTTGTAGCGCCGGATTGTCCCCCATGCTACGTGTGTTCGTCAAAGCCCATCGATGGATCGGAGGGGTGGTCAGTGAAAACCAAATCGGGCAGTGTCGTCGCCGCCGTCCTGCTTCTGTTCGGCCTCGTTGTGATCTGCACGAGTTGCTCGAACCGGCCCAGGCCGAACAACGACATGTACAATTGCGTCGAGAATTCGAGCGATCCGCATTGCATCGGCCAGCCGTAAGGCTGCACCGTTCGGCGGCTGTATACTCGTGAAACAGGGCGGTCAGGTTGCGGCCGGGCGGCGCACGAAGCCGCGTCAGGCTGGCTTCGACCGCGGCCGATCATAGGGCGCAAGCAGTCCCTTCAGGACCGGGGCGAGACGGCCGAGTTCGTCGCGATGCGCGGCGGAGAGCCGTGCCAGCACCTGTGCCGCCTGGGGCGTCAGTTCGAGGAATACCTGACGGCGATCCGCCAAGCCGTGGCGGCGGCGGACAAGGGCGTTCGAGGCCAGGCGGTCGACCAGCCCGACCGCGCTGTGATGGCGAATGCCGAGGCGTTCCGCCAGCTCGCCCGTGGTGATCCGGTCGCGGCCGGGAAATCCCTTGATCGCCAGCAAGGCCTGGTGATGCTGCGCGGTCAGGCCGGCGGCCTTCGCGGCGTTCTCGCTGAAGATCAGGAAGCGGCGGAGAACGTAGCGGAACTCGGCCAGCCGCTCATAGTCGACCTTGGCGAGGTCGAGCCCCGCACCCGCAGCGCCCCTGCCCGTGCTGGATTTGCCGCGCGATGCCAAAATAAGTCCTTCCATAAATATCGTAGTGCGATATAAAGCCCAAGCTCGCGTCGATCGAGCCTTCTTCTCCTCGCCCAAGGCCAGCCAAGCCATGCAGGATCAGGCATCGCTCCCGGACGCGTCGTCGCGTCACCTGCCCCAGCGCATTGGCGAAAGTACCGGCGTTTCCGCCGGCGACAGACTACGCGATTTCAGCACCGACCGGCGCATCCTGCTGCTGGGGGCCATGGCGCTCGTCGTCGGCACGGCCGGCGCCGTGGCCGCCTGGGCCCTGCTGCACCTGATCTATCTTGCCACCAACATCGCCTATTACGGGCGCTTCAGCGCGGCACCGGTTTCGATCATCGGCAATGGTCTCGGCGTCGCCAGCGTCCTGGTCCCGATCGCCGGCTGCGTCGTCATCGGCTTCATGGCGCGCTACGGCTCGGAGAAGATCCGTGGACACGGCATTCCCGAGGCGATGGAAGCCATCTTGATCGGCCGCAGCCGCATTCAGCCCAAGGTCTCCATCCTCAAGCCGCTGTCCTCGGCGATTTCCATCGGCACCGGCGGTCCGTTCGGCGCCGAAGGCCCGATCATCATGACCGGCGGCGCCTTCGGCTCGCTCTTCGCGCAGCTTTTCCAGCTCACCAATGCCGAACGGAAAACCCTCCTGGTGGCCGGCGCCGCCGCCGGCATGTCGGCCACCTTCGGCACGCCAGTCGCCGCCATATTGCTGGCGGTCGAGCTTTTGCTGTTCGAGTGGAAACCGCGCAGTTTCGTGCCGGTGGCCATCGCCGCCGTGGTCGCCGCGGCCTGGCGTCCATGGTTGATGGGCGCCGGCGTCCTGTTTCCCATGCCGACGAGCGCCGCATTGCCGGCGACCGGCCTGTTCTTCGCCGCCTGCCTCGGCATCGTCGCCGGACTCGCCTCCGGCCTCCTGACCATGATGGTCTATGCCAGCGAGGACTTGTTCCAGCGTCTGCCGATCCACTGGATGTGGTGGCCGGCGTTCGGCGGCTTGGCGATCGGCCTCGGCGGCCTGATCGAGCCGCATGCGCTCGGCGTCGGCTACGACAATATCGCCGCGCTGCTGCAGGGCGGCCTGTCGACGGCCGCCAGCCTGCGACTGGTTCTGGTCAAGGCCGTCATCTGGTCGATCGCGCTCGGCTCGGGAACCTCGGGTGGCGTGCTCGCTCCATTGCTCATCATGGGCGGCGCGATCGGCTCGCTGTACGGCGGCATCATGCCGGTCGGCGAGACCGGGACCTGGGCCCTGGTCGGCATGGCGGCGATGATGGGCGGCACCATGCGCTCGCCGCTGACCGCCATCGTCTTCGCCCTCGAGCTGACCTACAACCTTGGTGCGCTGCTGCCGCTGGCGATCGCCTGCACCGTGGCGCACGCGACCACGGTGCTGCTGCTCAGGCGGTCGATCCTGACCGAGAAGGTGGCGCGCCGCGGCCACCATGTCATGCGCGAATATGTCGTCGATTCCTTCGAGACGATGCGGGTGGCCGAGATCATGGCGCGGCCGGCCGACAGCCTGTCGGCCGAAATGCCGATCAGCGAGGTCGTGACCTTCTTCAGCGGACCCGACGCGCCGGTGCGGCACAAGAGCTATCCGGTGACCGACGGCGAGGGTCGGGTGATCGCCATGGTCGCGCGCGCCGATGTGTTGCGCTGGACCGTCGAAGGTTGGCCGGGCGGGCAGCGCCTGCTCGACCAGATCACCGATCAGGACCTCGTGATCGGCTACGACGACGAGCTCGTCGGCGAGCTCGCCGACCGCATGGCGGCAACGGGCGCCAGCCGGGTTCCCATCCTGCGCCGCGAGGACGGCAAGCTGGCCGGGCTGGTCGCCCGCCGCGACCTGCTGCGCGTCCGCGCCAGCGTCGTGCGCAGCGAGCGCGAGCGGGAAGCCCTGATTCGCTTCCGCGGCCGGTCGGTCGGGCCGGCTTAAGAAGGCAAGCGCGAAAAATCTCCGGCTGCGCCAGCGATGGAGTTTCCTGCGCTGGCTGGGGCGGGAGGATTCGAACCTCCGTATGTCGGTACCAAAAACCGATGCCTTACCGCTTGGCGACGCCCCAAGCGTCCACGACGGGTGCCGAAGATAATACGGGCCTTGCCGGGTTTCCAGCGCCGCCTCGTCCGCCTGCCCGGCCGCTCAGCCGAGCACGGACGCCGCCCTCACCCACCAGCGCGGATGCGCCGCGCCGAGCGCCGCCGCGGCGCGCGCCGCCGCCGGCTGATCGTCGAAAACGGCAAAGCAGGTCGCGCCGCTGCCCGACATGCGGACCAGCCGGGCCTCGGGCGCCTGCCGCAGCGCCGCCAGCACCTCGGCAAGCGCGGGGGCGCATGCGAGCGCCGGCGCCTCGAGATCGTTGCGCCGCGCCGATAGTGCGGCGAGCAACGCGGCCGTCGACGTGATCGGCGGCCAGGGCGGCGGCGGCGCCGAGACGCGCCCGGCGAGCGAACGGAAGACATCGGCCGTCGCCAGGGCGAAACCGGGATTGACCAGCACCAGCCATAGCCGTGGCAGCGGCGCGACGGCGGCGATATGTTCGCCGATGCCGGTGATCACCGCCGGCCGGCCGTGCAAACAGACCGGCACGTCGGCGCCCAGTTCCAGCGCCAGCACCTGCAGGCGGGCCGGATCGAGCGTGAGCCGCCACAATTCGAGCAAGGTCTGGAGCGTCGCCGCCGCATCGGCGGAACCGCCGCCGATGCCGGAAGCGACCGGCAGCGCCTTGTGCAGCCGGATGTGGGCGCCGCCGGCGACATCACCGGCCTCGCGCAGGAGGCGCGCCGCGCGCAGCACGAGATTGTTGCGTTCGGCGGCAAGCGCCGCGGCGAAGGGGCCGTCCACGGCGAACGCCAGGTCGCTTGCCGCCCGGACCTCGACGCGATCGCCGATATCGGCGAAAGCTACTAGGCTGTCGAGCAAGTGGTAGCCGTCGCGCCGGCGGCCGACCACATGCAGATAGAGGTTGATCTTCGCCGGCGCGTTGCGAACGACCGGCCGTGCCGCCGCCAAGCCGTCAGCCGCCCTTGACCGCCTGGGCCGACCTGTCGCCGCCGGCGCTGGCGCCGAGGCCGGTATCCAGCTTGGCGCGGATGCTCGGCACCAGGGCCGGCTCGGGCTTGAGCGCGAGCGCGCGCTGCCACTGGAAGCGCGCTTCCGCCCGCCGCCCGACGCGCCAATAGGCATCGCCGAGATGATCGTTGATGGTCGGGTCGTCGGACTTCAACTCGACCGCGCGCTCGAGATTGCCGACCGCTTCCTTGAAGCGGCCGAGCCGATATTCCGCCCAGCCGAGGCTGTCGACGACGAAACCGTCATTGGGCTTGAGTTGCACCGCGCGGTTCAGCATGGCCAGCGCCTCGTCGAGATGCTCGCCGCGCTCGACCCAGGAATAGCCGAGATAGTTCATCACCAGCGGCTCGTCCGGCTTGAGCTTCAAGGCCATCTTGAAATCCGCTTCCGCCTTGGGCCATTGCTTGGACCGCTCGTAGGCGATGCCGCGCGCGTAGAACAGCGCCCAATGCTGCTCGGCCGGCTGCCCGATGCGGGCGATCACCTCGCTGTAGACATCGGCCGCCTCGGAGAATTTCTGCTCGCCGCGCAGGATGTCGCCGATGGTGGTGAGCGGCTCCAGCCGGCTCGGCTCCTCCGCGCTCATCCTGCGCAGCAGGGCGATGGCATCGTCCGGCCGGTTGAGCTCCTCCAGCGCGCCGGCCGCGCGCAATTGCGCACTCCAGCCGAACAGCGACTTCGGATCGACGGTATTGTAGAGCGTGAGCGCCTGATCGACCCGTTCGGTGCTTTCAAAGATGTCGGCCAGCAAAATGCGCGCGGCGGCAAAGTCGCGGCGCAGATACAGCGCGAGCTGCAGATAGATTTCCGCCGCCTCGCCGCCGTCCTGGCGCGACAGCACCGACGCCGCGCCGAAGAAGGCTTCCGCCGCGCCTTCCGTCGCCGTGCTGATCAGCGCTGCCGGCTTCGTCGTCGCGCCGAGGTTCGCCAGCATGGCGGCGACGGCGGGGCTTTCCGGATTTTCGGCAAGGAAATTCTTGTACAGCTTTTCCGCGTCGGCCTTGCGCCCCTGGCGTTCGAGGAAATTGCCATAGGCCTGGATGACGCGAAGGCTGCCGCCGGCGCCGCTGGCGATCGTCTCGCGATAGGCTGCGTCCGCCGCCGCGGCGCGACCGGCGGCGTCATTGATCAGGGCGGTATGATAGTTGAGGAACGGAACGAACGCGGCATTGTCCTTGAGCGGCGCAAGCGCCTGCAGGGCGGGGTCGACCTGTCCCGCGCCGAAGTGGGCCCAGGCACTGATCAAGGGTACCAGCAGGGTGTTGAAACCGGTCTGCGGCAGGTTGGTCAGATAGCGCTCGGCGCCGGCCGCGTCGTTGCCATGCAGCGCCTCCGCCGCCATCAGCACGCTGGCGACCCCGTCATGCGGATCCAGCTTCAAGAACCGCACGGCCAATTGCTTGGCCTCGTTGATCCGGCCATCGGCGATCAACAGCAGCAGCGTCCGATGCGCCAAGCCGGGATTGTCGGGATCGTCGGCGAGCGCCTGGCTGAAGAACTCCGCCGCCGCCGGCGTATCGCGCTCGGCGTTGGCGAAGCGACCCGCAAGATAGCTGCCGAGCGGCGAATCCAAGCTCCCCGACGGATGCGCGTCGGCGGCCGACGGCGGGTGGCCGACCGGCGCTCCGGCCGTGGCGCAGCCCGCAAGCACCAGCAGGGCGAGTGCGCAGGGCGCGAAGGCCCGTGCCGCCAGTCCAAGGCGGCGCACCGGGGCGCTCCGACGCCTACATGCGCCTTCGCCTGCCCGTCCGCTATCGCCGAACGAGCAACTCGTGGCAGACTCGCAAATTCCCATGCCGTATAG
>DATKQA010000623.1:0-12899 GCA_035523835.1 Candidatus Sulfotelmatobacter sp. | reverse complement strand
GCGCTTCGCGATCCGATGTAACGGGCATGGCAAGTCTCCTGCCAGCGGCATCATCGCTGCACTGCGCCGCGCCAGACGCTGACGAGCAGGCTGGCGACCGACCCGGCGAGCAGCAGGCCGCCGCCGATCAGCGGCGCGATGCCCAGCGCCTTGATCAGCAGGCCGGCGATGCCGAGGGTGCCGAGCGCGGCGACAGCGAGGAACGCATCGTCGAGGAAGAGGCCGGTAAGCTCGCGGAAGACGGTGCCGAGCAGCTTCATGCGGCAACCCGTCGCGGCGCGCACCGGGCCAGCGCGATGGCGGCAAGGCTCGCCAACAGGAAGACCAGGATGCCGCCGACGATGGCGGCGTCGCCGGCCGGCCAGGCGATGCCAAGACCTTCGCCGCTCCAGAACACGCCGAAGGCGCTGAGCAGCACGCCGACGGCAAATTTCAGGGTGTTTTCCGGCACCCGCGCGAGCGGCCGCCGCAGGATGGCGCCAAGCGCGAGCACCAGCGCGCAGGAGGCGGCAGCGCCGAGTCCCGCCGGCCACAGCAGGCCGCGGCCGGCGCCGACGGCGATGACGATGAAGACGACTTCGAGGCCTTCCACCAGCACCGCCTGGAAGGCGGTCGCGCCGGCGAGCCATTGCCGCGCCGCGCGGCGGCCGAGCGCCGCGGTCTCGGCGGCGAAGATGGCGCTTTCGTCGTGCAGCGCCATGACGCCGGCACAGCGCAGGATCGCCTTGCGCAGCCAGCGCAGGCCGAATAGGAGCGCCAGGGTGCCGATCGCCAATTCGAGCCACTGCGCGGGCACCCGATCGAGCGCCGGGCCGGCGAGCACCACCATGGCGACGAGAGCCAGAAGGCCGCCGATGGTGCCGAGAATCGCCGGCCGCCAGCCTTGCACCGAGCCGACGGCGAGGACGATGGTGAAGGCTTCGACCACCTCCACCGTCGAGGCGAGAAAGGCCGCGGCGACGGCCGCCGCGGCGGCGGTCCAGGTCAGCATCGTCCGATCGTTCCCGTCATGTAGTATATGCTACACATTCTCCAGATTATGTAGTATAAACTACAAACCGTCAACCCGGAGCCGCCGCCGTGCCGCGCCTCGTCTCTTTTGCCGACCGTGCCGCCGCCGCCATGGCCGGAATGCGCGCTGCGGAGCAGGCGGCCGTCCGCTTCTTCGCCGCCAACCGGGAGGAGGTGCTGGTGGCCTCCGCGGCTGATCTCGCGGCCAAGATCGGTATCAGCGACGCGACGGTGATCCGCGCGGCGCAGGCGCTCGGCTATGCCGGCCTCGACGGGCTTCGCCGGCAGCTTGCCGACGAGCTGCGCCAGAGCCTGTCGCCGGCGGCGCGGTTGGCGCGAACCCTCGGCGCGGTGCGGGGCGATGTCGCCGCCGCGCTCGGCACGATGGTCGATATCCATGTGGCGGCGCTCGAAGGGTTGCGGCGCGATATCGACGCCGAACGCTTCGGCCGAGCGGTCGATCTCCTGGCCGGGGCGCGCCGGATTTTCGTCTTCGGCATCGGCCCGTCGAGCGCGCTGGCCGACTACTTCGCCATCCAGCTCGGCCGTTTCGGCGTCGCCGGTACGAGCCTTACCCGCACCGGCCTGTCGCTTGCCGACGGCCTCTGCGGCCTTGGCGCGGAGGATGTGGTCGTCGCGCTCGCCTACAGCCGCGTCTATCGCGAGATCGAGGTGCTGGTGGCCGAGGCCGGCCGGCTCGGCGCGCCGACGATCCTGCTGACCGACAGCCTGGGTGCCCAGCTCGGCGGCAAGGTGGACCTGGTTCTGCCGGTCGCCCGCGGGAGGGCCGACTGGTTCAGCACGCATACGGCGACGCTCGGACTGATCGAGGCGCTGCTGGTCGGGCTGGCGGCCAAGCGCCCCGCCGAAACCGTCGCCGGCCTCAAGCGCCTCAACGCACTGCGCTCGGCGCTGGCGGGGGAGAACATGGCGCTGCCGGTAGCGCGGCGGCGGGAGCGTCGGCGCCGGCGGCGCTGAGCCGGGTCGCGGCAGCGTTGCAGGGGACGCTCGGCTGCAACCCCTTGCGCAAAGGCGCCGACCGTATTACTTACGCCGGGGTTCGGCAGTGGCGTGACATTCCCGGTCCGGCGTGGCTCCGGCCGGCAGGTGGTCAAGGAGGATTGGTCCGGCTTAGCCGTCCGTTAAGGTTCCGCCCCTAGGGTAGGCGCGCTTCGTGCAAGGGGGAAGGCGCGGAGCGGTTCGGATCGGCATCGAAGGAATTCACGGTGAAAGTCATCAGTTGGAACCTGCTGCGCCTGGTCGGCGCGGCGGTGGAAGATGTCGCGGCACTGGTCGAGCGTGAACAGCCGGATCTCCTGCTGATGCAGGAGGCGACGCGGTCGATGCAGACCCTGCCGGACCGGGTCGGCGGCAATTTCCATTGGGAGCCTTCGCCGCGGCGCATTCACGGCCTGGCCTGCTGGAGCCCGCATCCCCTGCCGCCGCCGGCGGTGCTGCCCCTGCCGGTTTCGCCCATGCCGGGCCGCGTGCCGCGGCGGGTGGCGCAAATCGTCCGCGTCGGCGACGTGACCTTCGCCAATGTGCATCTCTCGCACGGCCAGCTCCTCAATCGCTGGCAGCTCGTACATATCGCGCGCGAACTGGAAGGGCCCGCCGCGGTGATCGGCGATTACAACGCCGTCGGCCCGATCTTCCTCGAGGATTTCCGCGACATCGGCCCGAAGCGGCCGACGCACCACGCCGGCCGGGTCGTGCCGGTGCGTCTCGACCGCTGCCTCGGCCGGGGCTTGCGCTGCGTCGCCGCGCGCACCCTCGAACGCGGTCCCTCCGACCACAGACCGATCCTGCTCGAACTCCGCGTTGCCTAAGAACTAGGCAAAGCTGCCTTCTGAGGGGCCTGCGGTCATCGTCCGACGCCCCGCCTCGTCGATCCGCGTGCGCGCACGGCGGCGAGGAAACGCGGGCGGAATATCCCGAGAAAAGTCTGGGACGGCGGCGTGAGCGGCCGTTGCTCCTGGCGCAGGATGCCGAGCTTACGGGTGATCGCCGGGCGAAGCGGCACCACGGCGATTCCCGGCCGGTCGGCCGGCAGGACGCAGGCCGGCACGATGGCGAGGCCGAGGCCGGCGGCGACGAATTCGAACAGCGAGGGAAACTGGTTGGTGACGATGCTGTGGTTCAGGCTCGCGCCGGCGTCCGCGGCGGCGATGTCGATGGTCTGCCTGAGGCCCGAATCTGTGGGCATGGAGATCATCGGCGCCGCACCGAGATCGGCGAAGCGGAGGCTCGCGCGCCGCGCCAGCGGGTGCCCCCGCGCCAGCACCACCGAGCAGGCCTCGGTCACCGTCGAAGCCACGGCGACATCGTGGTGCAGCCCGATCAGCGTGCCGATGCCGAAGTCGGCAATGCCGCTGCGCACGTCCTCCTGCACGCGGCTGCTGAGCCCCTCGCGGACCTGGATATAGACCTTCGGATACTGCTGGCGGAAGGCGACCAGGGCCGCCGGCAGCACGCGATGCGAGATCGACATCAGCGAGGCGATGACGATCTGGCCGCGGAGCTCGCCGTCCAGCGTGCGGAGCTTTTGCGCCTGCTGCGCCAGTTCGAGCAGCAGCCGCTCGGCCACCGGCACGAATTCGCGGCCGGCCGGCGTCTGCGCCACGCTGCGCGTGCCGCGGGCAAAGAGGGCGGTGCCGAGCCGGGCCTCCGCCTGCTGGATGATGCGGCTGAGCCCGGGTTGCGACAGGCCGAGCGAGGCGGCGGCGGCGATGAAGCTGTTGCAGCGCGCCAGCGCCACGACGGCCTTGAGGTGCCTGGCGGAAAGTTCCGGCACGTCCTGGTTCATGCGGCGCCTCCGATAGATTGATGCCGATCTCGCATCAATTATACCGATCGCAATCGATTTGCTATCAATGTTCGCTGTGCCTAAAGTCGTTGGACGGCAACGAGCGGGGTCGGCCATGGCGCAGGCGGAACGGGTGGAAGTGAAAATGTATTCGGACTTCAAGAGTCCGTACGCCTTTCTTGCCTTCGATCCCGCCTTCGCGCTGGAAGAACGCTATCGCGTGCGCGTGCGCTGGATTCCCTTCCAGCTTCGCATCAAGGGCAAGGGCCAGCGCAGCGTCTATTCCGAGTACAAGGTGAAGTATTCCTATCTCGACGCGCGCCGCTGGGCCAATCTACGCGGCGGCATCGTGCTGAAGGGGCCGCTCAAGATCTACGACACGACGCCGGCGCTGGTCGGCGGCCTCTATGCGGAGCAACAGGGCCGGCTGCTCGACTACGGCCGCACCGTGTTCGAGCGCTTCTTCAAGCGCGAGCTGGAGGTCGATCAGGCCGACGCGGTCGCGGGCGTGATCGAGGAACTAGGCCTCTCGGCCGCGGCCTATCGCGCCTATCTCGGCGGCGAGGGCATGCAGGACTACGAGCGGGCGCAGGACGAGGCGAGCGGCGACAAGATCTTCGGCGTGCCGATCCTGGTGTTCCAGGGCGAGCCCTTCTGGGGCAACGACCGCATCGACTTTCTCGAACGGCGGCTCTGCGACGCCGGGCTGGCAAAGGTTTAGCATTCTTCGGGCTCGGGCGAGGCATCATGAGCAATCCGCCGCCGATGCTGACCGGCTATCGCGTACTCGACATCACGCAGTTCGTCGCCGGGCCGACCTGCACCCGGCTGCTGGCGGAGATGGGCGCCGAGGTGATCAAGGTCGAGCTGGCGCCGAGCGGCGACCGCGCCCGCTTCTCCGGCGACAAGCCGATCGACCCGCGCTTCAAGGGCAGTTCGCAGAGCTCCTATTTCTTCCAGCACAATCACTCGAAGAAAAGCCTGGCGCTGGATTTCAAGCAGCCGAAGGCGCGCGAGCTGATCCGCGCCATGCTGCCGAAGATCGACGTGCTGGTGGAGAATTTCGCGCCCGGCGTGATGGCGCGGAACGGCCTCGACTACGCGACGCTCAGCCGGATCAACCCCCGCCTCATCATGTGCTCGATCTCGCTCGCCGGGCAGAGCGGGTCGCTGAGCGACAAGCCCGGCTTCGACTTCATGGGCGCGGCCTATGCCGGCATCACCTCGGCGATCGGCGAGGCGGAGCGACCGGCGCAATTCACCATCGCCATCGGCGACAGCGCCACCGGCGTCACCGCCGCCATGGCGGTCGGCTTCGCGCTGCTGCATCGTGAGCGGACCAGCGAGGGGCAATATATCGAGAGCTCGCTGCTCGACACCTACTTCCACATGCACGAGGTCAACGTGCCGAAGACGGCGCTGCGCGGCCCCGGCTACGCCCAGCCGCGCCTCGGGTCGCTGCATCCGAACGGCGGGCCGACCGGCATCTTCCATTGCGGCGGCGGCCAGTACATCTCGATCATGGTCATGCCGCACCAGTGGCTGCAGATGGTGCAGGCCATGGGCATGCCGGAACTGGCCGACGATCCCCGCTTCGCCACGCCGCAGCTCCGCCGCGACAACAACGCGGTGCTCGCCGCCATCATCGAGACCTGGCTCGGCGGCTTTCCCGGCCGCGAGGCCGCCTTGGCGGCGCTCGAGCGCGAGCGGGTGCCCTGCGCCCCGGTGCTGAGCCTGCAGGAGGCGATGCGCCACCCGCACTTGCGCGAGCGGCGCACCGTCCGCGAGGTGCAGGACGCCGAACTCGGCCGCTTCGACATTCCCGGCCTGCCGGTCAAGTTCTCCGCCTGGGCCGAGCCCGCCGAGCTCAAGGCCGACCTGCTCGGCGAGCACAACGAGGCGGTGCTGCGCGATCTGCTCGGCCTCGGCGAGCGGGAGATCGCCGATCTCTATGCCGAGAAGGTGCTGGTGCGCGACAGTCGGCTGGGGCGCCGCGCCGGCGATTGAGGCCGCCGGCGCACGGGCGCGGAGGCCATGTTGCGGCCTTTGACAGCGGACATTACTGTTGATATCAACGTTTCGGCGAGAGGGCAAGGTCGCGGACCGGGAGCGGGTTGATGCAGCGCGGCTATCGTTGGGTGATCGTCGCCGCGGGCGCGCTGATGACCTGCGTGGTCATCGGCTCGATGTTCTCGCTCGCGGTCTACCTGCAGCCGATGGCGGCGGCGACCGGCTGGTCGCGCGAAGGCATATCGAGCGCCATGACGCTCGATTTCCTCACCATGGGCGCCGCCGGCTTTGCCTGGGGCGCCGCCAGCGACCGCTTCGGCACGCGCCTCGTGGTGCTCTGCGGCGCCCTGCTGCTCGGCCTGGCGCTCGTGCTGGCCAGCCGGGCGGCGAGCTTGCGCGAATTCCAGCTTGTCTACGGCATCCTGGTCGGGTTGTCGGCCGGCGCCTTCTTTGCACCGATGATCGCCGCCGCCGCGACCTGGTTCGAGGACAATCGCAGCCTGGCGGTGTCGCTGGTCTCGGCCGGCATGGGCGTGGCGCCGATGACCATCTCGCCCTTCGCGCGCTGGTTGATTTCCACCTACGACTGGCGCACCGCCATGCTGACCGTCGGCATCGGCGCCTGGCTGCTGCTGATCCCCGCCGCGCTGCTGGTGCGCCGCCCGCCCGCCGCGGTGCCCGGCACAGGCGTGCAAGCGGCGGCGGCCGACACGGGCGGCCTCACCGCCCGGCAGGCGCTGCGCTCGCCGCAATTCATGGTGCTGGCCGGAACCTACTTCTGCTGCTGCGCCGCGCATTCCGGGCCGATCTTCCACATGGTGAGCTATGCCATCGGCTGCGGCATCCCGGCCATGGCGGCGGTCAGCATCTACAGCCTCGAGGGCCTGTCGGGCCTCGGCGGCCGGCTGCTGCTCGGCCTGCTCGCCGACCGGCTCGGCGTCAAGCCGGTGCTGATCACCGGGCTGCTGGTGCAGACGATCGCCATCGCCAGCTACCTCTTCGTCAACCGGCTCGGCGAATTCTACGCTCTCTCGCTCGTGTTCGGCACCGCCTACGGCGGCGTCATGCCGCTCTACGCCGTGCTGGCGCGGGAATATTTCGGCGCCCGCATCATGGGCACCGTGCTCGGCGCTGCGACCATGGCTTCGAGCCTCGGCATGGCCTCTGGGCCGCTGATCGGCGGCTGGGTGTTCGATACCTTCAATGCCTACAACTGGCTCTATGTCGGCTCGGCCACCGTCGGCCTCGGCGCCGTGGCGATCGCATTTGCCTTCCCGCCGCTGCCCTCGCGGCGCGCCCGGCTGCAACCGGCCTGAGCCAGGCGCAGGAGAGCCGCAGCCTCGCTCACACGCGGCGCAGCATGTGCAGGCAGTTGGCGGTCATGATCAGCTCGCCGTGCTGATTGAAGGTGTCGTGGCGCATGGTGATGACGCCGCGGTCGGGCTTGGAATGCGAGGCCTTCAGCGCCAGCACCTCGACGATGATATGGATGCTGTCGCCGGGACGCAGCGGCTTCAGCCAGCGCACTTCCTCCATGCCGGGCGAGCCGAGGTTGGCATGGTCGAGCAGGCGCAGCCGGAAGAACAGGCCGAAGCTCAGGCTCAGCGTATGAAAGCCCGAGGCGATGATGCCGCCGAAGGGATTGGCCTTGGCCGCTGCCTCGTTCAGGTGCAGCGGCTGCGGGTCGTATTTCAGGGCGAATTCGCGGATGTCGTTGGCGCTGACCGCGAGCGGGCCGGCCTCGAAGCGCTGGCCGGGATGGAAATCGTCGAAGGTAAGGGCCGCCATGACGGAACTCGAGGATCGGTTGCGGGCCGTCGCTTGTAGCCGATCCGCCGCGCCGGCGCCACAGGACCGCGTGCGCGGCCGCTGGTTTTGGGGCTAGACTTGCCGGCGATAAATTCACGGGAGGAACCGATGCTCGAGACGACCATCGCCGGCAGCCTGCCGAAGCCGGCCTGGCTGGCCAAGCCCGAGGTGCTGTGGGCGCCCTGGGCGCTCGAGGGCGCGGCGCTGGCGGAGGCCAAGCGCGACGCCGTGCGGGTGGCGCTGAAGGTGCAGGAGGCGGCCGGCATCGACATCGTCACCGAAGGCGAGCAGAGCCGGCAGCATTTCGTGCACGGCTTCCTGGTCAATCTCGCCGGCATCGATTTCGCCCGGCGCAAGGTGATCGGCATCCGCGCCGACCGCTACAAGGCGGAATGTCCGACCGTGACCGGCCCGGTCCGGCGCCAGGGCCCGGTGCACGGCGCCGAGGTCGCCTTCGCCCGGGCCGAGACGACGCACAAGCTGAAATTCACGCTGCCCGGCCCCATGACCATCGCCGACACCATCGCCGACGAGCACTATGGCGACCGGGTGAAACTCGCCTTCGCGCTGGCCGAGGCGGTCAACGAGGAGGCGCGCGAGCTGGACAAGCTCGGCGCCGACGTCATCCAGTTCGACGAGCCGGCCTTCAACGTCTATCTCGACGAGGTGCGTGAATGGGGCGTCGCGGCGCTGGAGCGGGCGGCCGAGGGGCTGCGCTGCAAGACCGCCGTCCATATCTGCTACGGCTACGGCATCAAGGCGAATATCGACTGGAAGGGCGGCCTCGGTCAGGAGTGGCGACAATACGAGCGGACCTTCCCGCATCTCGCCCGAAGCCGCATCGACCAGGTCTCGTTGGAATGCCTGCACAGCCGCGTCCCGGCAAGCCTGATGGGCCTGCTCAAGGGCAAGGACGTACAGGTGGGCGCGATCGACGTGGCGTCTGACCTGGTGGAGACGCCGGAAGAGGTCGCCGCCTGCCTGCGCGAGGCCATGCGCTACGTGCCGGTGGAGCGCATCGTCGCCAGCACCAACTGCGGCATGGCGCCGATGGCGCGCGACGTGGCCTATGCCAAGCTGAAGGCGCTCGGTGCCGGCGCGGCCTTGCTGCGGAAGGAGCTGGGCATCAGGGATCCGCGATCATGACCCTGGCGTTCTCCAAGCTCGGGCCGCACATGGCCGTCGCCGCCGAAGGCATCGACCTGGCGGCGCCGCTCGCCGCGGCCGACGCCGCGGCGCTGCGCCGCGCGCTGCTCGACAATCTCGTGCTCTGCATCCGCGGCCAGTCGCTCGCGCCCGTAGCCTATCGCGAAGCCATGCGCGCGTTCGGTCCCCTGATGCTGCAGACCCGCTCGGCCTCGCAGCACGCGGAGGTGCCGGAGATCATGATCCTCTCCAGCGAGGATCGCGACGAGCTTGGCGACGGCAAGCGCATCGTCGTCGGCGCGGCCTGGCACAGCGACGACAGCTACAAGGCGGTGCCCTGCTCGCTCACCATCCTCTACGGCGTTGCCGTTCCGCCGGTCGGCGGCGACACGCAATTCATCAATATGTATGCCGCCTACGACGGTCTCTCCGCCGCGATGAAGGCGCGCATCGCCGGCCTCCGCGTGGTGCACAAATACGATTCGAGCCGCAAGGGCAACCGGGTCGCGGTGCTGAAGGCGGCGGAAGCGGCGACCTTGCCCGACGTCAGCCACCCGCTGGTGCGCACGCACCCCGAGACCGGCCGCAAGGCGCTCTACATGAATCCCAATCGCATGGAGCAGATCGTCGGCTGGGAGCGCGGCGCGAGCGACGCGCTGCTCGACGAACTGATCGCCCATGCGACGCAGCCGAAATACCAGTACCGGCACAAGTGGCGCCGCGGCGACATTCTCGTCTGGGACAATCGCTGCACCATGCACAAGGCCAACGCCGACTATCCCGAGGGCGCCCGGCGGGAAATGCATCGCCTCATCGTCGCCGGCACGGTGCCGGCCTGAGCGCTACCGCCAGCGTTCGACGGCGCGAACGCCGAGCGCGACGCCGGCCCCCAGCGTGCCCGCCACCAGCAGCAGCCAGGCGGATTGCTGCCAGCCGCCGCGCCAGGTGACCAGCGCCGCCATGGCCGGTGTGCCGAGCAGCGTGCCGAGATTGGAGCCCTGGATCAGCAAGCCGTTGACGGCGCCGATCTCCGCCGGTGAGCGCGCATGGGCCGGCACGCCGGACAGGCAGGCGGCCGGCAGCAGGCCGCCCAGGAAGGAGAAGCCGAGGGCGGCGGCGATCTTCGTGGCCGCCGGCACCGCGTCGGCGAAGACCGCCTGGGCCGCCGCCGCCATGACAAGTTGGGCGGTGGCGATCAGGGCCCAGCGGGGCAGCCCGCGCTGCAGCAGCCAGGCGCCGCAGAGATTGCCGGGCGCGTTGACGATGACCACCGCGCCGCTCGCGGCGGCCGCGGCGCCGAGGCCGAGGCCGACCCGCTCGATCAGGAAGGTCGGCAGCCAGTTCATCATCACGAACCATTGGATGGTGTAGAGGCCGAAAGACAGTGCCAGAAGCCAGGGGCCGGGGCGGCGCAACGCATGGCCAAGGTCGGCCCAGCCCGTCGCCGGCCGTCCAGGGCGGCCGGACCACGCCGCCGGCCGTGTCCGCCAGGCGACGAGCGGCAGCAGGGCCACGAGCAGCAGGGCTTCGGCGAGCCACAAGCCGCGCCAGCCCAGCCGTCCGAGCAGCGGCGGCGTCAGCAGCATCATGCCGCCCATGCCGGTCGAGAGATAGATGCCCCAGGTGCCGAGCGCCAGCCGCTGGTCCTTGGCCGCGGCAGCCTCGGCGATCAGCGAGGGAGCGGCGACGACGACGGCGACGAAGCCGAGGCCTTCGAGGATGCGCGAGCCGAAGAGCGCCGCCGCCGCAGGGCTGGCAGCGCCGCACAGACTGCCGAGCGCCAGCAGCGCCAGGCCGACGAGCAGCAGCGCACGACGGCCCAGCCGATCGGCAACCACGCCGGCCAGGACGCCGATGGTGGCGCCGGTGGCGTTGAAGATGGAGGCGATCCAGCCGGCGCCGACCAGGCCGAGGTTGAGGTCGTGGCGCAATATCGGCAGCGCCGAGGGCACCTTGCCGACCTGCAGCGAAGCGGCGATGCCGCAGCCGATGGCCAGCGCGACGATATCCCAGCGCGTGCTGTGGGAAGGCGTGGTCAAGCGGGATGCGGCCGGGCGTGGCGGCTCAGAGCAGCTTGCCGGGGTTCATGATCCCCTGCGGGTCGAGCGCCTGCTTGATGCGCCGCATCAGGTCGAGCTCGAGCGCCGACTTGTACCGGCGGATCTCGTCGCGCTTCAATTGTCCGAGACCGTGCTCGGCGCTGATCGAGCCGCCGAGCTCGGCGGCGATGCCGTGCACGACCTCGTTGGCCTCATGCCAGCGGTCGAGGAAGGCGGCCTTGTCGGCGCCGAGCGGCTGGCTCAGGTTGAAGTGGATGTTGCCGTCCCCGATATGGCCGAAGGCGACGATGCGGACGCCGGGCATGAGCCGCTCGATCGCCGCGGTGGCGTGGCGCATGAAGTCGGCGACGCGGCTGACCGGAACGGCGACATCGTGCTTGATCGAGCCGCCCTCCGGCTTCTGCGCGTCCGACATGCCGTCGCGCAGCTTCCAGATCGCCGCGGTCTGCGCCTCGCTGGCCGAGATCACGGCGTCCAGCACCAGGCCCCGCTCCATGCCCTCGGCCAGGATCGCTTCCAAGGTCTGGCGCAGGCTGCCGTCGCTCCGCCCGCCGGAGAGTTCGATCAGCACCTGCCAGTCGTAGCGCGCCGGCATGGGATCGACGGTGCCGGGGATGTGCTTCAGGGTGAAGTCGAGGCCGATGCGCGGCATCAGCTCGAAGGCGGTGACCTGGTCGCCGCTCATGGCGCGGGCGGCGCCGAGCAGTTCCACCGCCGCGGCCGGATCGCGCACGGCAGCCAGCGCCACCTGCACGTCGCGCGGGCGGGGAAACAGCTTAAGCACGGCGGCGGTGACGATGCCGAGCGTGCCTTCGGCGCCGATGAAGATTTGCTTCAGGTCGTAGCCGGTATTGTCTTTGCGGAGCGCGCGCAGCCCGTCCCAGACGCGGCCGTCGGGCAGCACCACCTCCACGCCGAGCACCAGTTCGCGGGTATTGCCGTAGTGCAGCACCGCCGTGCCGCCGGCGTTGGTAGAGAGATTGCCGCCGATCTGGCAGGTGCCTTCCGAACCGATGCGGAGCGGAAACAGCCGATCGGCCGCCGCGGCCGCCGCCTGCACGTTGGCCAGCACGCAGCCGGCCTCGACCGTGATCGTGTCGTTCAGGGGATCGACCGCCCGGACCTTGTTGAGGCGCGCCAGGCTCAGCACCACCTCGTCGCCCGCCGCGGACGGCACGGCGCCGCCGACCAGGCCGGTATTACCGCCCTGCGGCACGATCTTCACGCCGGCCTCGGCGCAGAGCTTCACGGCCGCGGCCACCTCCGCCGTGCTCGCCGGCTTCAGCACCGCGGCGGCGCGGCCGTGCCACAGGTCGCGCGGCTCCGCCAGGTGGGCCAGCATGTCCTGCCGGTCGGTGACGCAGCCCTTGGCGCCGAGCAGCACCCGCAGGCGTTCGATGATGCCTGGACTGAGATCGTTCATGTCAGGTGATTCTCGGCTAGTTGACCGCCGGGGGCAAGCGCCGGCGGTTCAGGAGCGCGGCGCCGCCGCCCGGCGCAGGCGGTCGTTGATCGCCAGGCCGAGCCCGGCTTCGGGTATCGGCATGACCGCGATCCCGGCGAGACCGGATCGGTCGAGCGCATGGAGCAGGGCGAAGAGATTGGCTGCCGCCTCGGTCAGGTCGCCGCGTGCGCTCAGGTTCAAGGTGAGGCCGGCGCCGGCGAGCGGCTTGGCTCCGAAGGCGAGCAGGGCTTCGCCGCCGCCGACCTCGCTCGCCTGCAGCCGGAGCGGCAGGTTCGGCGCGTAGTGGCTGGCCAGCATGCCCGGCGCCTGGACGCGGGCATCGTCGGGCTCGCCGAGCGGCCCGATCAGCGCCTCGATCGCCTCCCGCGGCAGGCCGCCCGGGCGCAACAGCAGCGGCTCCGGCCCGGCCAGGCCGATCACGGTGCTCTCCAGGCCGACGGCGCACGGGCCCCCGTCGAGGATCAAGGCCACCTGGTCGCCGAGCGCTGCCGCGACATGGGCGGCAGCGGTCGGGCTCAGCCGGCCGGAGGGATTGGCGCTCGGCGCCGCCAGCGGCAGGCCGCAGGCGCCGAGCAGCTCGCGGGCGGCGGGG
>DATKQA010000622.1:0-4193 GCA_035523835.1 Candidatus Sulfotelmatobacter sp. | reverse complement strand
AACGTCGAGGGCAAGCACACCCGCATCGTCGCCCGCTATGCCGGCAGCGCACCGGACTATCGGGCGCGCTGCGACGCGGTGGCGGCGGCCGGCTATCGGGAGCTCAGGCTGCGCTGACGCGCCTCGCCGCGTCAGCCCGATTAGCCCAAGAGGTCGTGGTATTCCTTGTGCCGCCGCATCCAGGCCGCGGCATAGCTACACAGCGGCACGATGCGGGCGCCTTCAGCGCGCAGAAGCTGCATGATGCCGAGCATCAGCCGGTCGGCCGCGCCGGTGCCGCGCAAGCGCGGCGCCGCTTCCACATGCGGCACGATCACCCGGTCGCCCTGGCGGCGGTAGTTGGCGAAAACCAGCGCACCGTCCTCGACCAGTTCGAAGCGGCCCGCCGCCGCATTCTCCCGCACTTCGTTTGCCATGGCAGCCCGGTTCACCGTCGCCACCGCATCTTGCGGCATGAACGAGCGAAAGCAAAGCATCCGGCGCCGGAAACCACCATTGGACCGGTGTTCCGCGATGCGGCAAGATGCGTGCGACGTTGCGGACAAAGGGGCACGGTCGACCATGCGGACGGAGCCGTGAGCCGATGGCCTGGCATCAACGAATGGCTGTTCTCGGCGAAGACTTTCGCCGCCGCCATGCTCGCTGTCTATATCGCCTTTGCCATGGGCCTGGAGCGCCCCTATTGGGCCATGGCGACGGTCTATATCGTGTCGCAGCCCTTGACCGGGACGCTTCGTTCCAAATCGCTCTACCGCCTGCTCGGCACGCTGATCGGCGCCGCTGCAGCGGTGACGCTAGTGCCGAACTTGGTCGCCGCGCCCGCGCTGCTCTCGGCCGCGCTGGCACTGTGGACGGGGGCGTGCCTCTACCTCGCGCTGCTCGACCGCACGCCAAGGAGCTATGTCTTCCTGCTGGCCGGCTACACCGCCGGGCTGATCGGCTTTCCGGCCGTCGACACACCGCTGGCGATCTGGGACATCGCAGTATCCCGGGTGGAGGAAATCTGGCTCGGCATCATCTGTGCGACCGTGGTCGGCACCGTCGTGTTCCCCCGCGCGCTCGGACCCACGTTGAGCGAGCGCATCCTCGCCTGGGTCGGCAGCGCCAGCTCCTGGGCCGAACAGGCGCTCGGCGGCGACGTGGACCCGGGTGGCGAGACGGCGCATCTTCGCCTTGCCGCCGATGCGGTCGAGCTCAGGCTCCTGGCCTCGCACCTTGCCTATGACGCCTCCAAATGGGAGGTGGCGACCCGCTGGGTGCGCGAGGCACAGCGGCGGATGGTTTTTATGCTGCCGCTGCTCTCCTCCGTCGGCGACCGGCTGACCGCCCTCAAGGCGGCAGGCGGGGCGACACCGGAATTGGAGCATCTGCTGGCGGACTTGCGCCAATGGGTACGCGCGGGTACGCCGCCGCCGCGGAGCGAAGCCCAAAGGCTGCGCACCGCCATCGCCCAGTTGGAAGTGAAAACCGATCCGCGCGAGGGCTGGAACGCAATGATGCGCAGCAGCCTGCTGCTGCGGCTGCACGAACTGGTCAACGTGCGCCAGGACCTGCGCGACCTGCGCCGGCATATCGAAACCGGCGGCGGCCCGCTCCGCACGCCGCTGGCAATACCGAGCGATCGGCTGGAATTGATGCACCACGATCACAGCCTTGCGCTGCTGTCCGGCCTCGCCGCCATGCTCACCATCCTGCTGGTCTGCGGTGTCTGGATTGCCACCGGCTGGCATGCGGGCAGCGGTTCCGCGGCGCTGGCCTCGGCCGCCTGCTGCCTGTTCGCCGCGATGGACGATCCGACGCCGGCGCTCAAAAGTTTCCTGGTCGTCGCCGTCCTGTCCATCCTGGCCGTCGGCATCGGCCTGTTCGCGATCCTGCCGGTTGTGCATGATTTCGAAACCCTCGTGCTGGCGCTGGGCGCCTTCTTCATACCGTCGGGCCTGCTCATGGCGATGCCCCCCACCCAAGCGCTCGGCACGGCGCTCAGCTTCGTCACCGCGACCCTGCTCAGCCTGCAGGGCGCCTACGCCGCGGATTTCGTCACCTACGCCGATGGCAGCATCGCGGCCCTGCTCGGCGTCGGCGCCGCCGTGGTGATGACCGCTTTGATCCGTTCCGTCGGCGCGGAATGGAGCGCGCGCCGGCTGTTGCGTACCGGCTGGCGCGATCTGGCTTCGTTGCCCGATCAGGCGACGCCGCACGAGCGCAATCTTCTGGCCGGCTTGCTGCTGGATCGGCTCGGCTTGCTCGTGCCGCGCCTCGCCACGGTCGGCGCCGGCAATGATCTCGCGGCGATCGACGTGCTGGCCGATCTCCGCGTCGGCATCAATATGATCGAGCTGCAACGCCATCGCGACATGATGCCGCCCTCCGTGCGCCAGACCGTGGATACGGTCCTGTCCGGCACCGCCCGACATTTTGCCGCACAGGTCGCCGTGGGGCGGGCCGAGCCGCCAGCACCCGCCCTGCTCGGCGACATAGACCACGCTTTGGAAGTCACGGTGAACACGCTTGGTGGCCATTCACGCAATCCGCTGTTGCAGCTCGTCGGCATCCGTCGCGCACTGTTCGCCGATGCCCCTCCCTACCGGCCGGCGAGGCCACCGCCGGACGGGGAAGCGCTCGTCGAGACCGCCGCATGATTCGTGAGTTCGACGTCTATGGCGTATTCGTGCCCGCATTCCTGGTATGGGCGCTGATAGCGCTCGCGCTCTGCGCCGCGCTGCGCCGCGCCCTCGCCCGCGTCGGCTTCTATCGGCTGGTCTGGCACCGCCCGTTGGTGGACCTGTCGCTCTTGATCATCATCCTGGCGGCGGTCGCCGCCTATCTGCCACGATGGATCGTACCATGAAGTCCTTCTTGCGTCGGCTTGCCATCGGCTCGGGCCGCGCCGTTCTGACCTTGCTCATCGTCGCCGCCGGGCTCGTCGCGGGACATAGCCTCTGGACGTACTACCAGGAAACGCCGTGGACCCGCGATGGCCGTGTCCGCGCCGACGTGGTGACGATCGCGCCGGACGTTTCCGGCCTGGTCGTGCAGGTGTTGGTAAAGGACAACCAGCAAGTACGACGCGGCGATGTGCTGTTTCGCATCGATCCCGACCGCTTCCAGCTCGAATTGCAGCAGGCGGATGCGGCCGTCGCCAGCCGCAAGGCGGAAATGGCCGAGGCGTCGCGCGAGTCTTCGCGGCTCGCTCGCCTGTCCGATCTTTCCGTCTCGCGCGAAGCGCAGGAGAAGCGCGGCGCGACTGCCGAAGAAGCGGCGGCGGGCTATCAGCAGGCGGTGGCCAACCGTGCCGTGGCCGCGCTGAACCTCAAGCGATCGGAAGTCACCAGCCCGGTGGACGGTACGGTCACCAACGTCGGGTTGGAGCCTGGCGACTATGTAACCACGGGCCGAGGCGTGATGGTGCTGGTCGACAGCGCCACCTTGCGCGTCGACGGTTATTTCGAGGAAACCAAGCTGCCGAAGATCCATAAGGGCGACCGCGTGCTGATACAGTTGCTGGGCGAGCCGCAGACGCTGACCGGACGGGTCGAGAGCATCGCCGCCGGCATCGCCGACCGCGAACGGACGGACAGTTTCGACCAGCTCGCCAACATCAATCCGACCTTCAACTGGGTGCGGCTGGCGCAGCGCGTTCCGGTGCGGGTGAAACTGGACCCGGTGCCGCCCGGCGTACAACTGGTAGTTGGGCGAACCGCGACGGTGGCTGTCCAGCCCGGCACGGCGCCCGGCAATTGAAGTAGATCGCCTAGTCTGCCGGCGGACGGTACCCGCCGCGGGCGGACATGACGATGGAGCCAAAGATGGCCAGAACCGCTGTCAACGTGCTCAGCATCCAGCGCCTGAAACGCGCGGACCGCGCCCGGATCGAAGCAGTCGATTCGGCGATCCGGCTGGTCGATGCCGGCGGCTGGTACGACGGCGAGATTCGCGCCACTTGGCCGGCCTATGCGGTCGAACGCTACCTGGCGCCGACCGCGACCGGCGCCGGCACGCAGGCGGAACGCGACCGCCTGCTCGCCGCGGCGGAGATCGTGCTCGGCGGCTGGCCCTTCCCGCTCGACCTGCGTGCCCGCGCGCCGCGGCTCCGTTGGTTTCACCAGCGCCCGGCCGGCGCCAGCAACCTGCGCCTCGGCGACCTCTGGGGCAGCGACGTGCTGGTGACCACCTCGCGCGGCGCCGGCAACACG
>DATKQA010000621.1:0-2563 GCA_035523835.1 Candidatus Sulfotelmatobacter sp. | reverse complement strand
CGACAACCACTAGCGAGGACGCGAGGGAGAAGGAGATGGACTGGAGCCACGAGCACCTGGAGATGCAGCGCAGCCTCGAGCGCTACATCGACGACCAGATCAACCCGCATGTGGACGAATGGGAGGAAGCCGGCATCTTCCCGGCGCACGACCTGTTCAAGAAGATGGGCGCGGCGGGCTTTCTCGGCATCGCCAAGCCGGTCGAATACGGCGGCGCCGGTCTCGACTATTCCTATGCGACGGTGATGGCGGAAGAGCTCGGCCGCATCACTTGCGGCGGGGTGCCGATGGCGATCGGCGTGCAGACCGACATGGCGACGCCGGCGCTGGCCCGCTTCGGCTCCGACGCGGTGAAGCGGGAATTCCTGGCGCCTTCGATCGCCGGCGACTTCGTCGCCTGCCTCGGCGTCTCCGAGGTCGGCGCCGGTTCCGACGTCGCCTCGATCCGCACCACGGCGCGCAAGGACGGCGGCGACTACGTCATCAACGGCGGCAAGATGTGGACCACCAACGGCACCCAGGCCGACTGGATGTGCCTGCTGGCCAATACCGGCGACGGGCCGGTGCATCAGAACAAGTCGCTGATCTGCCTGCCGATGCGGACCAAGGGCGTGCAGGTGGCGCGCAAGCTCGACAAGATGGGCATGTGGTCGTCGGACACGGCGCAGATCCATCTCGACGATGTGCGCGTGCCGCAGCGCTATCTGATCGGCGAGGAGGGCAAGGGCTTCACCTACCAGATGCTGCAGTTCCAGGAGGAGCGCATCTGGGGCGCCGTCTCCGGCATCAAGGGCATGGAATACATCATCCAGCAGACCATCGACTATACGCGCGGCCGCAGGGCCTTCGGCCAATCCATCCTGGACAACCAGGTGGTGCACTTCCGCCTGGCCGAGCTGCAGACCGAGATCGAGGCGCTCAGGGCGCTGATCTATCGCGCCGTCGAGCTCTATGTCGGCGGCGAGGACGTGACGCGGCTCGCCTCCATGGCCAAGCTCAAGGCCGGGCGGCTCCTGCGCGAATGCAGCGACAGTTGCCTGCAATATTGGGGCGGCATGGGCTTCATGAACGAAACGCCGGTGAGCCGTGCCTATCGCGACACCAGGCTCGCCTCGATCGGCGGCGGCGCCGACGAGATCATGCTCGGCATCATCGCCAAGTACATGGGAACGCTTCCCGGCAAGAAGAAGGTCAAGCATGTCGACAGCGCTGCCGCAGACTGAGCACATCAAGCTCGACCGCGAGGGGCCCCTGCTCCGGCTCTGGCTGAACCGGCCGGAGATGCGCAACGCCATGAGCGGGCAGATGACGAGCGAAATTCTCGCCACTTTCGAGGCGATCCGCGACGACCGCGGCGTCCGCGTCGTGCTGATCCGCGGCGCCGGCGGCAGTTTCTGCGCCGGCGGCGACATCAAGAACATGTCGGTCTCGGGCACGCCGCCGGCGCCCGGCGCCCGCGACGAACTGAAGGAAGGCAACCGCCGCTTCGGCAGCATGATGGAGCTGGTGAATACCGCGCCCCAGGCGGTCGTCGCCGCCGTGGAAGGCTATGCCATGGGCGGCGGCTTCGGCCTGGCCTGCGTCGCCGACGTCACTATCGCGCGGCAGGACGCCCTCTTCGCCATGTCGGAGGTCACGCTCGGCATCGTGCCGGCGGCCATCTCGCCCTTCGTGGTCAAGCGCATCGGCGTCACCGCGGCGCGGCGCTTCGGCGTTTCCGGCGCGCGGCTGAACGGCGCCGAGGCGGTCGCCGTCGGCATCGCGCACCAGGTGGTTGCCGACGGCCCGGCCCTGGAGGCGGCGATCAGGGACACCGTCAATCAGATCCTGAAATGCGCCCCCGGCGCCGTGGCAGAGACCAAGAAGCTGATGCTGAGCGCCGCCGGCCCGACGCCGATGACGGACCTGCTGGATTATGCCGCCGAAAGCTTCACCGCCGCGGTGCGTGGCGCCGAGGGCCGCGAAGGCACCACCGCCTTCGTCGAAAAGCGCAAGCCGAGCTGGGCGGTCAGGATCGACTAGGAGTTCGACAGAGCGATGTCCTTCAGCAAGATCCTGATCGCCAACCGCGGCGAGATCGCCTGCCGCATCACCCGCACCGCCCGGGCGATGGGCTATCGCACCGTCGCCGTCTATAGCGACGCCGATGCCGGCGCGCGGCACACCATGCTGGCCGACCAGGCAGTGCGCATCGGCCCGCCGCCGGTTCGCGAAAGCTATCTCGACAGCGCCGCGCTGCTGCGGGCCGCGGCCGAGAGCGGCGCCGACGCGGTGCATCCGGGCTACGGCTTTCTGTCGGAGAATGCCGAGTTCGCCGAGGCTTGCGAAAAGGCCGGCCTCACTTTCGTCGGCCCGACGCCGCACGCCATTCATGCCATGGGCAACAAGGCGGCGGCCAAGCGGCTGATGATCGAAGCCGGCGTGCCCTGCGTCCCGGGCTACCAGGGCGCCGACCAGTCCGACGCCAGGCTGACCAGCGAGGCGCATCGCATCGGCTTTCCGGTCATGGTGAAGGCGGCTGCCGGCGGCGGCGGTCGCGGCATGCGGCTGGTAGGCCGGGAGA
>DATKQA010000620.1:0-2503 GCA_035523835.1 Candidatus Sulfotelmatobacter sp. | reverse complement strand
GGCGCGGGAAAACCACGGCGTCGAGCTTCAGCCGCAGCGCCGGCGGCAGCGCGTCGGCCGTCAAGAGCGGCGCGCGCCTGGCGGCGGCGATGTCTGCGATGAAGGGCGCGAACAGCTCCGACCGGAAGGGCAGGCCGGCTGCCGCCTGCTGCAAGCGCTGGCGCAGCGTGTCCGCGTCGGGCAGCGCCGCCTGGCGGGCGCGTTGCACCGCTTCGCTCGGCAGATAAAGGCCCGGCGCGTCGAATCCGCCAAGCGCCTTCGCCGCCGTCAGCGCGGACAAGGTCGCCGCGATCCGTTCGCTGGCGGCGAGCGCCTGCTGCTCGTCGCCGGCGGTGAGGACCACGAGATAGCGCACATCCGGGGCGCCCACGTCGCGCCGAAGCGCCTGGTCGAGCTTCTGCTCGGCCCGCGGCACCGGGCTCAGGCTGCTCAGGTCCTGCTGCCAGAAGCCGCCGCGATGCAGCAGAAGCGCCAGCGCCGCGAGCAGGACGATGGCGGCAATGACGAGGCGAAGCGGCGCGCGGTGCCGCATCAGCGCCAGGAGCGGCGGTGCAAACACCCCGGCGGTGGCGGTGGCGAAATGCGCCGGCAGCAGCGCCGGCAGTATCCAGCGCGTCACGCTCACCGCCGCGATCAGGCCGGTGATGGAGAACAGGCCGAGCTGGGCGAAGCCGGTGAAGCCCGAGAACAGCATGGCGCTGAAGCCGGCGATCGAGGTGAGCACGCCGAGCCGCAAGGTCGGCCAGATGCGGTCGAGCGTCGCCTCCGGCGCGCTTTCGGGCGTCGTCTGGGTGAACAGATAGACCGCATAGTCGACGGATTCGCCGATCAGCGTCACGCCGAAGCCGAGCGTGATGCCGTGCACCGAACCGAAGCCGAGCGCCACCGCGGCGATGCCGGCCAGCGCGCCGCTCAGCACCGGCAGGAGGCCGAGCAACAGGACGCGGAGGGAGCGATAGGCGAAGAGGAGGAGTGCGGCCACCAGCACGGTGGCGATGACGGAGAAGCGGCCGGCATCGGCCTGCATGGTGGCGCGCGCGTGCACGGCGAAGACGCCGGGGCCGGTTTCCGCCAGCCTGGCGGCGTCGGCGCCGCGGATGTCGCGCTGCGCCTGCGCGAAGGCGGCGGCGATTTGCCGCAGCGCCCGCTGCTGCGCGTCGATATCGAAGCCGGCGGCGCGGGTTTCGACCACCAGCACGGCGCGCTTCTCGTCGCCGGAAAACCAGACGCCGTCTCGGCTGTGCGGCCGGACAGCGCCGGCGAAACGGTCGATCAGGGTCAGGATCTCGCCGGTCGGGTCATGCGGCAGGCTCGGCTTGATCAGCACCGCCATGTCAGAGCCGAGCAGGCGCAGATCCCTGGCCAGGGCTTGGTGCAGGGCCGGCACGGTGAAATGCCCGGCGGTCACGTCGGGTCCGAGCAGGTAGCGGTTGCGCCAGAAGAATTCGCGTTCCCGGTCGAAGCCGATGTCCTCGCCGTTGTTGACCGAAAGAAACGCCGGGTCCTGGCGCAGCCTGCCGGCAAGGGCCTTGCTCAGCGCCGCCAGCGTGTCGGGAGCGGCACCGTCGAGCCCGAGCAGGATGAGGCGCGAGACCACGCCGCTGCGCACCTGGTCGACCAGGATCTGCTGCGCGGGCGAGGGCGAACGCGGCAGGAAGGCCGACATGTCGGTGCTCAGACTGGTGCGCGCGATGACGAAGATACAGACGGCCAGCGCGGCGAGCCAGATGCCGATCGCGCTGCGGCCGCGGCGGCTCATCGCGGCTGTTCGACGACGCTCATGGTGGAATAGTCGCCGTCGGTCTCCGTGGTCGCGACGCTCCTGATGGCATTGCCCGCGCCGGCGATGCGGATGCTGGAGATGAATTTCTGCACCGCCGGCTGCTTCGGCTCCAGCGAGAGCTGCCAGTCGCCGGCATTGCCGGAAAGCTGCACCCGATAGAAACGGTCGAGCGTCGCAAGGTCGCCGGCGAGGGTGGCGCGGATGCCTTCGACAATGGCGGCGACTTCGGGATTGGCGGCCAGCGACATGGTGCGGCTCTGCGCCGGCGACCCGCCCTCGAAAGTCAGGCTGTCGCCCTTGACGACAAGCCGCTCGCGCGCCGGCGAGAGCGTGAGCTTTTCCACCTCGTCCGGCGCGACGTAGCGCAAGGTGCCGGAGGCGATGATCGGCTCGCTCAGCATATGCAATGTCTTGCGCTCGACGAACCGGCTCGATGCCGCCTTCACCTGGGCCAGGCTCTGCATCAACTGCGTGATGCCCCAGGTGCCTTGCGCGGACGCGATCCCCGTCGACAGCAGGCCGGCCGCGAGCAGCACCGACAGTCGAAGCATGCGCCGCATGTCAGGCCCAGAAATCGTAGAAGTTGAACCAGTTGAACGGCGCCTGGCGGCAATAGTACTCGATCCGCTCGACATAGCGCCGCATCATCGCCTCGGCCCGCTCGGCGCGCCGGCGGGTGAGCGGTTCGGCGGCATCGCTGAGCCGCTCGAAATAGACCTC
>DATKQA010000619.1:0-2621 GCA_035523835.1 Candidatus Sulfotelmatobacter sp. | reverse complement strand
CCATGAGGCTCGCGACGGCGATCCAGGGAACGATCCGGGCGGCGCTGGCGACGAAGGCCGGGCCGAGCATTGCGCCCGCCAGCGGTCCGGCGACAACCGTCAGCCCGGCCGTCGCGGGAATGGCGAAGGCCAGCAGGAAAGCCAGGGTCTGGCGAAACTGGGCCTGTGCTGCCGGCATCCCGCTCTGCTCGAATGCCCGTACGGCGAGTGGAAAGGCCGGCACGGTGATGGTCATGAAGATCACGGTGATGGCCCGATCGGCGAGATTGTAGCTGAGCGAATAGAGACCGACGGCATCGGCGCCGACCAACCATTGCAGCAGCAGCCGGTCGGACGAATTGACGATGATGCCGAGCAGGGCGACCAGGCTCAAAGGCAGGCCGTAGCGCAAGAGCGCGCCGAGTGTCTGGCGGCTCGCCGCCGCGATATGCAGGCCGGCGAGAACCCGCGGCAGGTCGGCCGCCAGCGCGATCAGGCAACCGAGCGCGCCGCCGAGCATGATGGCGCGCCCGTCCATGCCGGCGGCGACGATGAGCAGCAAGGCCAGCGCCACGCCGGCCATGCTCTGCAGGCTTTCCAGAAGGCTGTAGCGGCCGACTTCCTGCCGCACGCGATGCCATTCCAGGCATTGCGTCAGCAGCGATTTCGCCAACAGCAGCGGCAAGCCGCAGAAAAACGCCTGGCGCAGCGCGGCATCCATCGGCCAGAGCGCCGCCCCCAGCAGATAGACGGAACCGCCGGTCACGGCGAGGCCGAACCAGCCGACAAAGGCCGTCGCCTGCAATTCGGACGCCTGCGCATCGCGCTGCGCCGCCTCCCAAAAGCGCACCAGGCCGAGGCGCAGCCACTGGAACCAGACGATCTGGACGAAGTCGACGACGACCAGCACCACGACGGCGCGGCCATATTCGTCCGGCCGCAGCACGTGGCTATAGGCGATCAGGCCGGCAAAGGTCGCGACCGGGGCCAGCACCGTGGCCGGCAGGTAGCCGACGACATTGCGGCCTAGCATGGCATCGGCAGGGAGCGGCAGCGGCCGCCGGGCGGCAAGCGGCTCAATGTTCGACGTCAGCGGACGTCATCCGCTGGGCACTTCCCGGCAGGGGACGCAAACGAGGCCGTATCAGGGGCGGGCGGCGGAGCGGGTGCAGCGTGTGGCGCTGCGGCATCGCCCGCGGCACCGCCGGCCGCAGCGCCTGTGCGCACAGTATCAGTGCCGTGATCAGCGACAAGGCATTGCCCTTCACCGAGAGCGAATTGTTCGTCGAGGCGACGAGCATGAACAGGACGAGGCCGAGCCGCACGTTGCCGGCGGCGCCCTGCCAGAGGCGCGACAGGAACAAGGCGAAAATCGCCACGAACAGGACGAACTGCAGCAGGCCGAGGCGGGCGAGCAGCACCAGCCAGAAATTCTCGATGATGATGCCCTGTCCGCCGATGGCCGAACTCATCTCCGCCAGCCGGCGGCTGCCGATGCCGAACCACAGATCCTGGCCCGACATCATGTCCAGGAGCCTGTAGACCTGCAGCCGGGTTTCCGCGCTGCTGTCCCAGCTCAGGTTGTCGGCGATGCGCTCGCCGATATTGGTTGTCGCCAGCAATACCGCCAGCACCATCGGCACCGCCATGACCAGGACCAGCACGTAGATGCTCTGCCCATAGGTGAAGCGCCGGCTGAGCAGGCCCCCGCCGAGAGCCGCAGCGAGCATGAGCGTGAGCGCGGCGACCGACCCGGCAAAGGCCGCGCGGCCGCCGAAGGCGAACAGCGCGGTGAGCAGCAGCAGCAGCAATGCCAGCCGCCAGAGGGATGAGCGGATCATGGGATAGGCGATGATCAGGGTCGTCGCGGTGACCAGCGCGTTGTTCAGCGGGTGCTGCAGCAACGCCCAGGGGCGGAACTGCAGGTCGAAGTAAGGGCTGCCGTCGGCGTTGGTCGGCGGAATGAACTGTTCCTGCAGCGCCGTTTCGACGATGCCGACGATGGCGTTGGCGATCACCAGGGCAACGATCGTCTTGAAGATCAGCCGCCGGGTGGCAGGGGGCGTCACGCTCAGGATCATGGCGATCATCGCCGGGACGAAGAAGGTATCGAGCAGGAAGCCCAGCTCGGCAATACCTTCGAGCATGAAGGTGGTCAGCGCGATGGCGACCAGGCCGGCGAAGAACAGCATCACCCGCGGCTCTTGCCGTGCGAGATAGACGACGAAGCGCATCGGGTCGGCCCGCGCGAAGGCCGCGGCCAGGACCGCGAGCAGGCATATATAGGTCGACGGATGGATCTTCTCCCACATCGCCCCGCCGATCCGGGTGTAGAAGATGCCGAAGCGGTCGAGCAGGATGCCCGGCAGCAGTACCATCATGATAAGGCTTAGCAGCAGGAGCAGGCCGGGCAGTTTCATCGCCAGGCCCGGTCGGCGCGCCGGATATCGCAGAGGAGGGCGTAAGGCACGCACGATCGGTCGACCCGAGTGAAGGCGATTTTGCGGTCAGCGCCGGATAGTAGCAAAAGAAGGCCAGGTAAAACCATACGCGGGGCGGCAGCCGGCGCCCGCGATGCCGTCTCAACGCCTTGCGGCGAGCGCGGAATCGGCCGCACGTCGGCCGCGATGCAGGTCGAGGAA
>DATKQA010000618.1:0-5511 GCA_035523835.1 Candidatus Sulfotelmatobacter sp. | reverse complement strand
GACGTCGCCAAGATGAATGCCGATGCGAAAGCGAATTTGGCGCTCGGCCGCGACATCCTCGCCGCGCTCGTTCATGCCGGCCTGCACCGCGATGGCGGCGCGCACCGCGTCCACGACGCTGGCGAATTCGACCAGCATGCCGTCGCCCGTGGTCTTGACCATGCGGCCGCGATGCCGGTCGATGGCCGGTTCGATCAGCTCGGTGCGCAGCGCGCGGAGCCGCGCCACCGTGCCTTCCTCGTCTGCGCCGGTCAGCCGGCTGTAGCCCGCGACATCGGCGGCCAGGATTGCGGCGAGACGGCGCTGATCGCTCATGCGCCGCAGTATCCGCTTTCGCGGGGCGGCGTCCAGCGCCGCAACGTCCCGCCGCCGCGCCGCCAGGGGCCAGCGGTCGTTGGGCGCGGTCGGCTCGCCGTCGCCCATCTCCATCTCCGGCTCGGTTCCCGGTTTGCGGTCGGCGACAATCTTCTCGTTCATGGCCTTGAGCCGCGCGCGAGCGGCGCGTTGCTCGGCGTTGGTGTAATCGCCGATGCGCGGGCGCACCCCATGGCCGCTGCCCACGCCCCACAAACCCAGATGCCGCGCCAGCGCGTCGAGGGCCGGGCGCTTGTCGTGCAGGCGGATCCTGGCCAGGCCGCTTTGGCCAACGGGCGCTATCTCGACCGCCGCCGCGACATCGTCGGCATCGGGGCTAGTGCGCGCCCGCAGCTTCACGCCGTTCTCGTCCCTATTTGGCATACCGTCTTTGGCATACCGTCGCATGTCAGCGAAAGCGAGCCGGGCATATTCCGCGATCACTCGATCGGCGGTGATACGGGTGCGGTCGGCGCGCGGCGAGTGCCGTCTCCACCGCTGCCTTCACCGGCGGCAGCGTAGCAGGCGCGAGCCCATCGTATGCGCCGACTTGGCACCGTAGCCCGCGCGCTTCGCGGCGCGGGTCGCGTTGAAGTCGACGAGATATTCAGCAACGAAGACCGCCGCTTCGCGGTCAGTCCGGCTCGTTACGTGCGATCGGCATGAAACATCTCCCGGAATTGGATCGGCTCGTCGGGAAGGCGCGCAGCATCGCCCGGCCGGGTCTGCGCAGGGCGGAAAAAAAGGGGCGCCGGAGACCCGGCGCCCAGTTGAGAAGCGAGGGGGCATTAATCCCGCGCTCCGTGTGGATTATTTACCATAGACCAGCGCGAATTGGTATGCCGTGCGATACTGGAACTGGAAAATTACGTATATTGCGCTTTTTGTGACAGAAAAGTCTAGATTTGTCATGGACGAACGGTCCCGTCTGGCCCGGGCGACGGCCTGCTCGCCGAGTCGCAACCGACCGTCCGCAGAGGCAAAAAAATCGCCGGCACGCGGAAAGGCGGAACGGTGCCGGCGCGGTTGAAAAGATGACGGAAATTTCCGGGCCGGCGGTCCCGGCTGTCAGCCCATCGCCTTTTTCAGGCCCTCGTCGAGCTTGGCGAGGAACTGGTTGGTGGTGAGCCACGGGGTTTCCGGACCGATGAGAATGGCAAGGTCCTTGGTCATGAAACCGGCCTGTACCGTGTCGAGGCAGACCTTTTCCAGTGTCTGGGCGAAATGCTCGACATCCGGCGTGCCATCGAACAGGCCGCGATAGGCGAGGCCGCGGGTCCAGGCGAAGATCGACGCGATCGGGTTGGTCGAGGTCTCCTTGCCTTGCTGATAGAGTCGGTAATGCCGGGTCACCGTACCGTGCGCCGCCTCCGCTTCCACCGTCTTGCCGTCCGGCGTCAGCAGCACCGAGGTCATCAGGCCGAGCGAGCCATAGGCCTGCGCCACCATGTCGGACTGCACGTCGCCGTCATAATTCTTGCAGGCCCAGATGATGTTGCCGTTCCACTTGAGGACGGCCGCGACCATGTCGTCGATCAGCCGGTGCTCGTAGGTCAGGCCGCGCCTGTCGAACTCCGCCTTGAACTGCTCGTCGAAGACCTTCTGGAACAGATCCTTGAAGCGCCCGTCATAGGCCTTGAGGATCGTGTTCTTGGTCGAGAGATAGAGCGGCCATTTGCGCGCCAACGCATAGTTCATGCAGGCGCGGGCGAAGCCGCGGATCGAGTCGTCGAGGTTGTACATGGCGAGCGCGACGCCGCCGCCGGGGAAGGCGAACACGTCGCGCTCGATCGCCTCGCCGCCGCCTTCCGGCTCGAAGCGGAGCGTGAGCTTGCCCTTGCCAGGCACCTTGAAGTCGGTGGCGCGGTACTGGTCGCCGAAGGCATGGCGGCCGATGACGATCGGGTCGCTCCAGTGCGGCACCAGGCGCGGCACGTTCTTGCAGATGATCGGCTCGCGGAACACCGTGCCGCCGAGGATGTTGCGGATGGTGCCGTTCGGCGACAGCCACATCTTCTTCAGCTTGAATTCCTTCACCCGCGCCTCGTCGGGGGTGATGGTGGCGCACTTGACCGCCACGCCGTGCTGCAAAGTCGCCTTGGCCGAATCGACCGTCACCTGGTCGTTGGTGGCGTCGCGATGCTCCATGCCGAGGTCGAAGTAGTCGAGCTTGATGTCGAGATAGGGCAGGATCAGCTTTTCCTTGATGAAGCTCCAGATGATCCGGGTCATCTCGTCGCCGTCCATTTCGACGACGGGGTTCTTCACGACGATCTTCGGCATGGGATGTCCTCGCGTAAGCGGCCGCTGCGGCGGCGGTAAAATAGCATCGGGCAGCCTCGTCGCAAGCGACTAAATGCCGGGCCGAGGCTCAGCAAAAGTCCGTCTCGGGCGGCGGATCGGCACCTCGGGGACGGGCCGGCTAGAGCCGCTCGGCGGCGGCGGCGAGCGCCGGCTGCGGCGCGGCGGTGACCGCCGGGATCACGTCTTCTACCCGCTCGACCACCTGGTAGAGCGCGCGAATCGCCGGCTTGGCGAAGCCGGTGGCGATCACATGGTCGATCAGGCCGAGGAACGGCCGCCAATAGCCCTTGTTGTCGACCAGCACTATCGGCTTGTCGTGCAGGCCGAGATAGCGCCAGGTGATGATCTCGAAGGTCTCGTCGAGCGTGCCGATGCCGCCCGGCAGCACGGCGAAGGCGTCGGCCAGCTCGAACATCATCTGCTTGCGGACATGCATGCTCGGCACGACATGCAGCTTGCTGACGCCGCGGTGGCCGATCTCCACCTTGTTCAGATGTTCGGGGATGACGCCGATCACGCGGCCGCCGGCGTCGAGAACGGCGTCGGCGCAGACCCCCATCAATCCGATCCGGCCGCCGCCATAGACCAGGGCCACGTCGTGGCTGGCGAGCAGGCGGCCGAGGGTTGCCGCCGCCTGCCGGTGGGCCGGGTCGGTTCCGGTGGCGGAACCGCAATAGACGCAAAGCGATGAGAGTACGGTCATGATCTTCTTCTACGAAGTGGCGGCGTGCCCGGGCGGCGGGCGGCAATTTTGTGGCCGGGATGGCTTGCCCGACTATGCTATGGCCGCATGGTTAATGTAGCGTAATCTGGCTGGCAACCCGTCCGCCGCGGATTAAGCCACGCGCCGGGGGGCGATCTCATGGGCAGGCGGCAGCATAGCGCGCCGTCTTATGGAGGAATACAGATATGCGTCTCGTGATCATGGCGGCGGCTGTCTGCGCCGCTGGTCTGGCCATCGCCGGCTTCGCGGCGGTCACTGTCGCGACCGAAGATGCCGCTCAACTGGTGCAGAAACGCATCGAACTCATGAAGGTGAACGGCAAGCATCTCGGCGTCATCGTCAGCTATGTCAAAGGCAAGACGCCGTTCAGCCCCGATCTTGCCGCCGCGGCGCAGTCGGTGTCGGATTACGCCAAGAGCATGCCGGCCCTGTTTCCGCCCGGTTCGGTCACGCCGACGTCGCGGGCCAAGCCTGAAATCTGGCAGAATTTCGAAGACTTCAAAGTCAAGGCCAAGGCCTTGGAAACGGCCACCGCGGAACTGGCCGAGATTCTGAAGAAGGATGATCCGGCGGCAGTGCAGGCGCAGCTCCGCAAGGTGGGCAACGCCTGCGGGGGATGTCACACCGTCTACCGCTCGGGAGCGGCGGGTTGAGGGGTTGCCCCCTGAAACTTGTCTCCGGCGTTCTTGCAACGATCTTGGTTTCCTGCATGGTCGGGGTTTCGGCAGGATTTGCCGCTGAAACCCCTCAGGCCGGCGCCATATCGCGCGGCGCCTATCTGATCCGCGCCGCCGGCTGCGTCACTTGCCACACCGATAAAAAACACGGCGGCAAGCCGTTTGCCGGCGGGCGCGGCATCCCGACGCCCTTCGGCACCTTCTACAGCCCGAATATCACGCCCGACGCCGATACCGGCATCGGCCGCTGGTCGGACGCGGACTTCCTGCGCGCGCTGAAGCGCGGCGTCCGTCCCGATGGTGCCGATCTCTTCCCGGTGCTGCCCTACACCAGCTACACCCGCATGAGCGATGCGGACGCGCTGGCGATCAAGGCCTATCTCTTCTCGCTGCCGCCGGTGCACCAGGAAAACAAACCGCACGATGTAAAGCCATTCGCCTGGCGGTTTCCGGTCAAGTTCTGGAAATGGCTGTTCTTCACCCCCGGCGACTTCAAGCCCGATCCGGCCGCAAGCGCCGAGGTCAACCGCGGCGCCTATCTGGTCACGGCGCTCGCCCATTGCGGCGAATGCCACACGCCGCGCAACTTTGCCGGGGCGCTGCGCACCTCGCTGCCGCTCGCCGGCACGGCCGACGGTCCCGAGGGCGAGCGGGCGCCCAACATCACGCCGGACAAGGCGACGGGCATCGGCAAATGGAGCGCCGACGACCTCGTGACCTTGCTGAAGACCGGCACCAAGCCCGATTTCGACAATGTCCAGGGCACGATGGCGGCTGCCATCGACGATGGCTTCAAGTACCTCACCGACACCGACTTGCAGGCCATCGCCGCCTATATCCTATCGCGACCGCCGATCGATCACCTGGTGCCGCGCCGCACCGACCGACCCTGACGGCGAGCCGGAGCCGCGCCGAAAAATAGCGTTCAGAGCCGAAGTCGCCGGCACATTTTTGCTCCCGTTATTGCCCTCGGCGGGCTGCCGTACTAGTCTCCGCCGTCTGGCTTTCCCGAGGGCGGGATATCGTGCGCGGCAGTTTGGTTGTCGTTCTCTTAGCGGCCGTTGGGGCCGCGCTGATTCTCATCTTCACCTTCGTCCGTCCGCCCGATCCGGCGCGGAACGTGCCGCGGGCACCCGAAGCGACGACCGCAGCGTCGAAACCCGTGGCACCGGAAAAGCCCGCCGCCGACAAGCAGGCTGCGGCAGCCAAGCCGGCGCCCGTCGCGCCGAGCTTCGACGTGGTCCGCATCACCCGCAATTGCACCGCAGTGGTCGCCGGCCGCGCCGCACCCGGCGCCATGGTCACGGTCAAGGCCGATCAGAAGGAACTGGGCCGCATCACCGCCGACAGCCGCGGCGAGTGGGTCCTGGTGCCCGATCTGCCGCTCGAACAGGGCACGCGCCAGCTTAACCTGGTGGCGACCTCGACCGGCGAGGCGCCGATCGCCTCCAC
>DATKQA010000617.1:0-6455 GCA_035523835.1 Candidatus Sulfotelmatobacter sp. | reverse complement strand
TCCTGGAAGGCGGCACGCGCTTTCGCTACCGGCTGGTCGGCACGGCCGTCGCCGAAACCTTCGGCGGCAATATTTCCGGGCATTTCATCGACGAGGTCATGACCGGCAAGTATCTGGAGTTCATCGACGGCATCTACCGCGACATCGTGCGGCACCGTAAGCCGATCTATTCCGAGAGCTCCTATCATACCGGGCCCACAGTCGGGATGACCGCGCAGCGGCTCATGCTGCCGCTGTCGGCGGACGGCATGGCGGTGGACATGGTGATTTCGCTGCAGACCATGTCCTTTGCCTCGCCGGTGCCGGCCACGACCATCCGCCTGGCGCAGGAGCGCAACGAGGAAATCAACCACCTCTCCCGTCTGCTGGATTAGGTTGCGGCGCAGCATATTCGCGCCGCGCCTCGCTGCGAGCACCCTGTCAATCGGACGTCCATTCCGCTGGGTGGAATGGGGATGCCAGCCTTCGGGTGCCAGTCTCGCGCTTGTGATGCCGATAAAGTCTCTGTGAATTGCTGATCATAAGCGATGCACATAAGATGCAATTCTTATGACGTCCGTTTCATTGCCGCCGGCGGAACCGACCCTGGGTTCCCTGGTTCATGACGTGGCGCGTCTCATGCGGCGCCGCTTCGAGAAGCGTGCGCGCGAGGCGGCCCTGCCTTTGAGCCGCAGCCAGTGCTCCGTACTGTTTCGCGTGGCGCGGGCGGAAGGCATGCGCCAAGCCACGCTGGCGCAGATTCTGGACATGGAGCCGATCACGCTGGTGCGATTGATCGATCGGCTGGAACAGGCGGGTTTGCTCGAGCGGCGTCTCAATCCGCGCGACCGGCGCGTGCGGCTGCTCTATCTCACGCCGGCAGCATCGCCCGTGCTGGAGCAGATTCATCGGCTCGGCGCGCTGGTGCGGGATGAGGCCTGTGCCGATCTGCCGAAGGAAAGGCAGGAAGCCCTGATGGCCGATCTGCGGCGCCTCAAAAGCAATCTTTCCGGCAAACAATGCCCGGACAAGGACGAAATCGACGCCACCGACGCCGTGCTCTCGGCGGCGCTCTAGGAAAGGGCGGACAGACCGATGCGGAAAGCCATCGTTGTCCTGGTCCTGCTGGCCGTCGGCGGCGGCGCGGCCTGGGTTGCCTATCGGCATGAGAGCACCAGGGCTGCCGTGCCCAAGGGCGAAGCTTCACGCCCCTTGCCGGTGACCGACGGCGTGGCCGAGACCCGCGACATGCCGGTCTATGTTCGCGGCATCGGCACGGTGCAGGCCTACAACATGGTCACCATCAAGAGCCGCGTCGACGGCCAGATCATGAAGGTCGACTTCACCGAGGGCCAGGAGGTCAAGGCCGGCGACCTGCTGTTCGAAATCGACCCGCGGCCGTTCCAGGCTGCGGTCGCCCAGGCCGCGGCCAACAAGCAGAAGGACGAAGCCCAGCTCGTCAGCGCGACGGCGGACCTGAAGCGCGATGCCGACCTGCTGCCCCGCGGCTTCCAGACGGCCCAGGCCTATGATCAGCAAAAGGCGCTGGTCGGCCAGATTCAGGCATCGATCAAGGCCGATCAGGCGGCGATCGATACCGCAAATCTCAACCTGCAATATGCCGACATCCGCTCGCCGATCAACGGCCGCACCGGCGCGCTCTTGGTCGATGTCGGCAACCTCGTCCATGCCACGGACAATACCGGCCTCGTCACCATCACGCAGTTGCGGCCGATCTTCGTCAGCTTCACCGTGCCGCAGGATCAGTTCGACCGCATCCGCCAGAGCCAGTCGCGCGGGCAGATCGTGGCCGACGCCATGTCGGACGACGATACGCGGCAGCTCGCCGCCGGCAAGCTGACCCTGATCGACAATCAGATCGACCAGTCGACCGGCACCTTGCATCTCAAGGCGACATTCGACAATCAGAACGAGACGCTCTGGCCGGGCGAGTTCGTCGACATGCGTCTGGTCGTTGCCATCGACAAGAACGCGGTTACGGTGCCGGCACGCTCCGTCGAGGAGGGACCGAACGGCAACTACCTGTTCGTCATCAAGCCGGATATGACGGTGGAGATGCGGCCCGTGCAGGTGGCGCAGGTTGAGCAGGGCTTGGCCGTGATCAGTAAGGGGCTTGCCGCCGGCGAACGCATCGTCGTCGACGGCCAATATGCCCTGGAGCAGGGCAAGAAGGTGGCGCCGCGCGCGGCGACGGCCGTCCGCAGCGGTTGAAGGCCTGCCCAGTCTGCTTTCAACGGGGTCGATCTGGTAGCGTGAAGGCAATCCCGGCATGAGCATCTCGCAGCCCTTCATCCTGCGTCCGATCGCGACCTCGCTGTTGATGCTGGGCATCCTGGTGTTCGGCCTGGCAGCCTATACCTTGCTGCCCGTCGCGGCCCTGCCGACGGTCGACTTCCCGACCATCCAGGTGACGGCGCAATTTCCCGGCGCCAGCCCCGATACCATGGCGTCCTCCGTCGCGACGCCGCTGGAACAGCAGTTCGCCGCGATCCCCGGCCTCACGCAGATGACCTCGACCAGCGGTCTCGGTTCGACGGCGATCACCTTGCAGTTCGCCCTGAGCCGCAACATCGACGCCGCGGCGCAGGACGTGCAGACGGCGATCAATGCCGCCGGCGGCCTGCTGCCCAAGAACCTGCCCAATCCGCCGACCTACCGGAAAGTGAACCCGGCGGAACGCTCGATCATCGTTTACGCGGTCTATTCCGACACGATGCCGATGAGCAAGCTGGACGACTACGTCAACGTCATCCTGGCACAGAAGCTCTCGACCATTTCCGGCGTGTCGGACGTCGATATCGGCGGCGAGCAGAAGTTCGCCGTGCGCGTCCAGGTCAATCCCGACGCGCTGGCCGCGCGCGGTATCGGCCTGGAGGACGTGCGCAACGCGCTGACGGCTACCAGCACCGATCAGCCCAAGGGCAATCTCGAGAACGCGCACCAGTCTCTCACCCTCGACACCAACGACCAGCTCTTCGACGCCAAGGCCTTCAATAATGTGATCATCGCCTATCGCCACGGTGCGCCGGTACGCGTCAAGGATGTCGGCAAGGCTATCGATTCGGTGGAACTCGATCGCGTCGGCGCGTGGTACGGCAGCGAGAAGCACGGCCTCAAGCAGGCGGAACTGCTGTTCATCCATCGTGAGACCGGCGCCAATACCGTCGCCACCGTCGATCGCATCAAGGCGGTGATGGCGCAACTGCGCCTTTCCATTCCGGCCACGGTCAAGATCGACCTGATGTCGGACCGCACCGACACCATCCGCGCCTCGGTCGCCGACGTCCGCTTCACCCTGATCCTCACCGTCTGCCTGGTGGTGATGGTGATCTTCCTGTTTTTGCGCAAGCTCTGGGCGACGATCATTCCCGCCGTCGCCGTGCCGCTGTCGATCATCGGCACCTTTGCGGCGATGTACGGTTTCGGCTACAGCCTCGACAACCTCTCGCTCATGGGCCTCACCATCGCCGTCGGCTTCGTGGTCGACGATGCCATCGTGATGATCGAGAATATCGTCCGCTATATCGAGGCGGGCGTTCCGCCGTTCGAGGCGGCGATGAAGGGGGCCGGACAGATCGGCTTCACCATCGTTTCCATTACTTTCTCGTTGGTCGCCGTATTCATTCCGCTGCTGTTCATGGGCGGCATCATCGGCCGCCTGTTCCGCGAATTCGCCATGACAGTGACCATTGCGGTGGTCGTGTCGGCGTTCGTGTCGCTGACCCTGACGCCGGTGATGTGCTCGCTGTTCCTCAAGCGCGAAGACCAGCACAAGTCCGGCGGCTGGCTGAACCGCAAGGCCGAGGCCTTCTTCGACGGCATGCTCCGCGTTTACGAGCGCGGACTGAACTGGGTGCTGCGCAACCAGTTCGTCACCATGTTCTCCACCGTCGTGCTGATCGTCGTCACCGGCTACCTCTATGTGGTGATCCCCAAGGGATTCTTCCCGCAGCAGGACACGGGCTTCATCTTCGGCGAGGCGGATTCGCGCCAGGACATGTCGTTCGTCGGCATGGCCAACCTGGCGCAGCAGGTGATGGAGAAGGTGCAGCAGGATCCGGCGGTCAGCGGCGTGGTCGGTTTCGTCGGCGCCACCGGCGGCAACGCGACCGAGAGCACCGCCCGCATGTTCATCCAGCTCAAACCCTTCGACGAGCGCAACGTCAGTGCGGACCAGGTCATTCAGCGGCTGCGGCCGGTGACGGCCGAGGTCGAGGGCGTCAAGTTCTTCATGCAGGCCGGCCAGGACATCAACGTGGGCGGCCGGTTGAGCCGCACCCAGTATCAATACACCCTGACGGACACCGATCTCGACGAGCTCAATCACTGGGCGCCGATCTTCGATCGCGAGATGAGCAAGTTGCCGGGCCTGCAGGACGTGGCATCGGACCAGCAGATCGCGGCGCCGCACGTGGCCATCAATATCGATCGCGATGCCGCCTCGCGGCTCGGCGTTTCACCGCAGCTCATCGACGATACGCTCTATGACGCCTTCGGTTCGCGCGACGTCACCACCATCTTTACCGCCGCCAACCAGTACAAGGTAATTCTGGAGGTGCAGCCGAATTTCCAGACCGACGCCACTGCGCTGTCGAAGCTCTATGTGGTCGCCGCCAACGGCGCCCGTGTGCCGCTCAGCGCCTTCGCACACTTCGCCGACAAGGTGGAACCGCTCTCGGTCAACCACCAGGGGAATTTCCCGGCGGTGACGCTGTCTTTCAATCTGGCCCCGGGCACGGCTCTTGGCCAGGCGGTCGATCGCATCAACCAGATGCGGACCGAGCTGAAGGCGCCGGAAACTTTGCAGGGCACCTTCCAGGGCACGGCCCAGGCCTTCCAGGATTCGCTGTCGTCGACGCCGCTCCTGGTCGCCGCGGCGATCCTGGTGGTCTATATCGTGCTCGGCATGCTCTACGAGAGCTACATTCATCCGATCACCATTCTTTCCGCCTTGCCTTCGGCCGGCGTCGGCGCGCTCTTGATGCTGATGCTGTTCCATTACGATCTCAGCGTCATCGCCATCATCGGCATCATCCTGCTGATCGGCATCGTCAAGAAGAACGCGATCATGATGATCGACTTCGCCCTCGAGGCCGAGCGGCACCACGGCAAGACCCCGGTCGAGGCGATCCACGAGGCCTGCCTGCTGCGCTTCCGGCCGATCATGATGACCACGATGTCGGCGCTCTTCGCCGGCCTGCCGCTCGCCATCGGCCAGGGCGCCGGCTCGGAGCTGCGCCGGCCGCTCGGCATCGCCATCGTCGGCGGCCTCCTCGTCTCGCAATTCCTGACGCTCTATACGACGCCGGTGATCTATCTCTATCTCGACCGCCTCAACCAGCGGCTCGGCCGTCATCGGCGTGTGGCGCCCGCGGTTCCCCCCGACAACCAGCTCGTGCTGCCGACGGTCGGCACGCGGCCGAAGCAGCACGCCGCTGAATAGGCCCTTCGCCACGGCTCCGGCTTTCCGGCTCGCGCCGACGCAGTTGACAAGTTCTAAAATCACACTTACTGTCTTCCGTACTGGCGGCGGAAGGAGGATGGGGTGATGGCAAGGCAGGCCACGGCAGCGGTGATCGGCGCCGGCGATTTCATCGGCGCCGCCATTGTCAGGAAGTTCGCGGCGGAAGGCTTCACCGTCTTTGCCGGCCGGCGCAACGGCGACAAATTGGCGCCGCTGGTGGCGGATGTCGAAGCCGCGGGTGGGAAAATCGTCGCGCGCTCGCTCGATGCCCGCAAGGAGGAGGACATCACCGCCTTCCTGCAGCAAGCCGACAAGCTGGCGCCGCTCGAGGTCTGTATTTTCAACGTCGGCGCCAATGTCAATTTCCCCCTGCTGGAGACGACCGAGCGGGTCTTCCGCAAGGTCTGGGAGATGGCCTGCTATTCCGGCTTTCTCGCCGGCCGCGAAGCGGCGCGGCTGATGTTGCCGCGCGACCGCGGCAACATCTTCTTCACCGGTGCCACGGCCGGGCTCCGCGGCGGCGTCGGCTATGCCGCCTTCGCCAGCGCCAAGTTCGGCCTGCGCGCCGTGGCGCAGAGCATGGCCCGCGAGCTCGGGCCGAAGAACATCCATGTCGCCCATCTGATCATCGATGCCGGCGTCGATACCGAATGGGTGCGCGAGCGCATCAAGCAGCGCGAGGGCGAGACGGCGCTGGCCAATCTCGATCCCGGCCGCCTGATGCGCCCGGCCTCCGTCGCCGAGGCCTATTGGCAGATCTACAGCGAGCCGCGCGACGCCTGGTCCTTCGAGCGCGAAATCCGCCCCTACGGCGAGAAATGGTGAGAACATGGCAAAGGTGGAATTCCACTTCGACTTCGGTAGCCCCAACGCCTATCTCAGCCACCTGGTCATTCCCGAGATCGAGAAGCGCACCGGGGCCAAGTTCGAATACGTCCCGGTCCTGCTCGGCGGCATTTTCAAGCTCACCGGCAACCGCTCGCCGGCGGAA
>DATKQA010000616.1:0-3273 GCA_035523835.1 Candidatus Sulfotelmatobacter sp. | reverse complement strand
GGTCGAAGGGGAGGCCCAGCCGCTCGACCAGCACCTGGGCGAAGGACGAGGCGTGGCCCTGGCCGTAATCGAGGGTCCCGCTCAGCATGGTGACGGTGCCGTCGGCCTCGAAGCGGAGGCCGCCCATCTCCTTCGACGGCGGCGCGGTCACCTCAAGATAGCTGCCGACGCCGAGGCCGCGCAACCTGCCGTGCCGCCGGCTTTCTTCGCGGCGCACCGGGAAACCCTGCCAGTCGGCCAGCGCCAGCGCCTTGTCGAGCACGGTGGTGAATTCGCCGCTGTCGTAGACCATGCCCGAGGGCGCCTTGTAGGGCATGGCCTCCGGCCGGATATGGTTGCGCCGGCGCATCTCGATCCGGTCGATGCCCATCTCGCGCGCCGCGGTGTCGAGCAGCCGCTCCATGTAGTAGTTGCTTTCCGGCCGCCCAGCGCCGCGATAGGCGGCGATCGGCGTGGTGTTGGTGAAGACCACCTTGGAGGAGACCTCGATCAACGGCGTGCGATAGACGCTGACGATGTTCTTCACCGAATTGGTCGTCGCCGGCAGCGGCGGATAGATGAAGGCGCCGGCATTGCCGTAGCCGGTGAGCCGCACCGCCAACACATGCCCCTCGGCATCGAAGGCCGCCTCGGCCAGGCGCTGGTGGTCGCGGCCGTGATGGTCGGAGAGGAAGCTTTCCGAGCGCTCGTCGGTCCATTTCACCGGACGGCCGAGCGCGCGCGCGGCGAACAGGGCGCAGACATATTCCGGATAGAGCGGCGCCTTCATGCCGAAGGAACCGCCGACATTGCCGGTGAGCACGCGCACCTTCGCCGGCGGCACGTTCAGCACGTCCTTGGCCAGCGAACCGCGCGTGCCGAACACGCCCTGGCAACCGACATGCAGCGTCCAATGGTCCTTCGCCGCATCGTAGAGGCCGAGCGCCGCGCGCGGCTCCATGGCATTGACCACGATGCGCGTGTTGACGATGTCGAGCCTGGTGACATGGGCCGCGCCGGCAAAGGCCGCGGCGACCGCCGCGGCGTCGCCGTAGTGGAAGTCGAGCGCCAGATTGCCCGGCACATCGGCATGCACCTGCGGCGCGTCCGGCGCCAGCGCCGCCGCCGGATCGGTCACCGTCGGCAGTTCCTCGACCTCGACCGCCACCGCCTCGGCCGCGTCCTTCGCCGCCGCCACGCTTTCCGCCACCACGAAGGCCAGGGCCTCGCCGACGAAGCGCACCTTGCCGGCGGCGAGCGCGGGTCGCACCGGCGCCTTCATCGGCGCGCCGTCGCGGCCCGGGATCAGCACCGGGCATTTCATCGGCCCGAAACCGCCGGCGGCAAGATCGGCGGCGGTATAGACGCCGAGCACGCCGGGCATGGCGCGCGCTTCACCGGCATCGATGGCGCGGATCGCCGCGTGCGCATGCCGGCTCCGCACCATCACCGCATAGGCCTGTCCCGGCAGGTTGATGTCGTCGGTATAGCGGCCCTCGCCGCGCAGGAGCTTGGGGTCTTCCGTGCGCGGCACCGGCTGGCCGATGCCGAACTTCATCAACGCCAAATCATTGTCGCTCGGAACGTTCATTGTCGCTGCCTCGATGTGGATTGCCGGCCCGTGCGGCCGCGGTGCCTATCTGCGACCCATGATCCCGTCTTTGCCGGGGGCGGTAAAGCCGAAATGGCGCAGGCGGGCCATGCCGGAGGCAGGCGGGCCATGCCGGGAATTGCGCCGGAAAGACAGGGAACGCCGCCGCGGCGGTCAGCGTTCCCGCGGCGCCACGTCGAGCCGCACCACCACCCCGTCCAGTTCCGGGCTCGGCGGCGGATAGCGCCGCATGACCAGGGGATCGTGACCGGGAACGATATGCGCCGCTGTCGGCGCCGCGGCGCGCAGCGCATCGTAACCTGCCAGCATCTTGCCGACGTCGAACGCGGTGGTGAAAGGCCGGCCGCTCTCCATGTTTTCGTAATAGTGCGTCACGTCGGAGGCGACGACCACCCAGCCGCGGCGGGTGTGCACGCGGACGAACTGCATGCCGGCGGAATGGCCGCCGACCGGATGCAGCGTGATGCCGGGCGCCAGCACCGCCGGGGCGTCGTAGAACACGACCCGGCCGGCGAAGTTCAGCCGTACCATGCCGGCGACATCCTCGACCTCATAGGATCGGGCCAGCCGCGAATAGCTCATGTAGCGGCCGGTGGCGAAATGCACCTCCGCCTCCTGCACGTGAAAGCGCGCTGCGGGGAAGCGATGGAAGTTGCCGACATGATCGTAGTGCAGATGTGTCAGGACCACGTCCTGCACGGCGGCCGGGTCGACGCCGACCAGCGCCAGCGCATCGACCGGACAGCGCAGGAAGGTCCGCCGCCGCTGCGCCGCCACCGCCGCGGTGAAGCCGGTGTCGATCACCACCGCGCTCTCGCCGCCCACCGCCACCCAGAGGAAGTAATCCATGGGCATGGGCGCGTCATGCGGATCGCCGCCGATGAAATGCTCGACGCGCCGGCCGTCACGGGTGGCGTAGCGGATGGCGTAGAGCGCGTATTCGGGCAAGGCGTCTGGCATCACCGCTATCTTAGGTAGGCGATAGCCGAAGGGGCAGCGGAATTGTTATCATGCCGCACCCCAGCCAGGAAGGAGGCCGACGATGCAGACCAGCTTGGCGCAGAAGCGCGCTCCGGCGACGCTGCTCAGGCAATTGCCGCTGCGCATGCATCACCATGCCTTCGTGGTGCGCGACCACGAGGCCAACCGGCATTTTTTTGAGGATATCCTCGGCATTCCGCTGGTGGCGACCTGGTGCGAAAAGAGCTTCAACAGGGACGTGCAGCGCGAAGTCGAATTCTGCCACACCTTCTTTGCCATGGCCGACGGCAGCGCGCTGGCTTTCTTCCAGTTCGCCGATGCCGAGATGTATCAGCTCTGCCAGGCCGAACGGCCGGCAAAGGTCGGCTTCTACGACCATATCGCGCTCAAGGTCGACCTCGCGACCTACGGCGAACTCATCGCCCGGCTGCAGGCCGCCGACACGCCGTTCCGCGAGATAAACCACGGCTATTGCAAATCGATCTACGCCGCCTCGCCCGACGGGCTGGTGGTGGAATTCACCGCCGATCCGCCCGATGTCGCCGAGATCGATGCCGCACGGCGGAAGGACGCGCATGCCGAGCTGGCGCGCTGGCTCGGCGGCGACCATCGCACCAATAACGATCTGCGCCAGCGAAGCTTCTGACCGCCGCCGGCGCCGACGCGGCGCTATGGCGTGACGTGGGCGATGAAGGGCTCCG
>DATKQA010000615.1:0-2920 GCA_035523835.1 Candidatus Sulfotelmatobacter sp. | reverse complement strand
CTGGCACACCTGCAAGGCGTCCGGCGACATCCGCGCGTCCAATCCGTGCTCGGAATACATGTTCCTGGACGACACGGCGTGCAACCTGGCCTCGCTCAACCTCGCCCGCTTCCAGCGCCCTGATCGCAGCTTCGACATCGCCGGCTACGAACATGCCGTGCGGCTGTGGACCATCGTGCTGGAGATTTCCGTGCTGATGGCGCAGTTCCCCTCGCAGCGCATCGCCGAATTGTCCTACGAGTTCCGCACCCTCGGCCTCGGCTACGCCAATATCGGCGCGCTCCTGATGTCGATGGGCCTGCCCTACGATTCCGCCGCCGGCCGGGCGCTCTGCGGCGCGCTGACCGCGCTGATGACCGGCGTCTGCTACGCCACCTCGGCCGAGATGGCCGCCGAGCTCGGCGCCTTCCGCGGCTTCGCCCGCAACCGCGCCGCCATGCTGCGGGTAATCCGCAACCATCGCCGCGCGGCCTATGGCTTCACCGACGGCTACGAGGGCCTCACCACCCTGCCGGTGCCGCTCGACCATGCAAATTGCCCGGACAAGGCACTGCTCGCCGCGGCCAAGCATGCCTGGGACCGCGCCCTGGAGGCCGGCGAGCAGCACGGCTACCGCAATGCCCAGACCACCGTGGTGGCGCCGACCGGCACCATCGGTCTGGTGATGGATTGCGACACCACCGGCATCGAGCCGGACTTCGCCATCGTCAAGTTCAAGAAGCTCGCCGGCGGTGGCTATTTCAAGATCATCAACCAGACCGTGCCGCTGGCGCTCGAGACGCTCGGCTACGGCGCCGAGGCGATCGCCGACATCATCGCCTACGCCGTCGGCCACGGCACGCTCGAGGACGCGCCGGGCGTGAGCTGGCAGCGGCTGCGCGACAAGGGTTTCAGCCAGAGCGTGATCGACGCGGTCGAGGGCGGCCTCGCCTCGGCCTTCGACATCAAGTTCGCCTTCAACAAATGGACGCTCGGCGAGGACTTCTGCACCCGCGTGCTCGGCTTCAGGAAGGAGCAGCTCGACGACGTCGGTTTCGACATGCTGACCGCGCTCGGCTTCAGCCGCCGGGAGATCGAGGCGGCCAACGTCCACTGCTGCGGCTCGATGACGGTGGAAGGCGCGCCCCACCTTAAGCCCGAGCACCTGCCGGTGTTCGATTGCGCCAATCCCTGCGGCCGCGACGGCAAGCGCTTCCTCTCCACCGAGAGCCACATCCGCATGATGGCGGCGGCGCAGCCGTTCATCTCCGGCGCCATCTCCAAGACCATCAACATGCCGAACGGCGCCACGGTGGAGGATTGCAAGAACGCCTACATGCTGTCCTGGAAGCTGGCGCTGAAGGCCAACGCGCTCTATCGCGACGGCTCGAAACTGTCGCAGCCGCTCAATGCCATGGTGCTGGAGGAGGACGAGGAGGAGTCCCTCGCCGACCAGCTTGCCGCGGCGCCGGCCGCCGCGGCGCGCGCCACCATCGTGGCCGAGCGCATCGTCGAGAAGCACATCACCGGCCGCCAGCGCCTGCCGCAGCGGCGCAAGGGCTATACCCAGAAGGCGGTGGTCGGCGGCCACAAGGTCTATCTGCGCACCGGCGAATACGACGACGGGCGCATCGGCGAGATTTTCATCGACATGCACAAGGAAGGCGCCGCCTTCCGCAGCCTGATGAACAACTTCGCCATCGCCATCTCGCTCGGCCTGCAATACGGCGTGCCGCTCGACGAATACGTGCAGGCCTTCACCTTCACCCGCTTCGAGCCGGCCGGCCTCGTCGAAGGCAACGACGCCATCAAGATGGCCACCTCGCTGCTCGACTACGTGTTCCGCGAGCTCGCCATCTCCTACCTCGGCCGCACCGATCTCGCCCACGTGCAGCCCGAGGACCTGCGCGTCGACAGCCTCGGCACCGGCGAGGACCAGGCCGCCGACGCCGAGCTCGAACCGCCGCCGGCGCCGGCCGCGAAGCCGGCCGGCAAATCGCTCGCCTCCAACGGCTACGTCCGCTCCAACCTCTACGTGCTGAGCAGCAGCGGCGGCGGCACGCGCGCCGAAGCCGGTCTCGAGGTCGGCGGCGCGCCGCTCGCCAACGGGCACGGCGCCGTGGCGGTGGCGCTCAGCGACGCGGTCATGCAGGTGGTCGACCAGCGGCTCGACCGCATCCGCGAGGCCAGGCTCAAGGGCTACGAGGGCGATGCCTGCGGCGAATGCGGCAACTTCACCCTGGTGCGCAACGGCACCTGCCTGAAATGCAATACCTGCGGCTCGACCAGCGGCTGCAGTTGAGCGGCGATTTCCGCCGCTTCAGTGAGGCTGGTAGGTAGCGTTCAGTAACCTTCGTATGTCCTCCCTGTTAGCGCATTGGCGCGTTCCCCCCCGGGGAACGCGCCTTTTTTATCGACCGTTCGTTGGCGGACGGTTCCCGCACCATGTGAAAAAAGCAAGCCCGGCTTGCGCCGGGCTCGCGAAATCGAAGCAAGGCGTCTGCCGCCTTTAGTGGCGGTCCCAGTAGCGGTCGCTCTCGCGCCAGCCGAGATCACGGTCGCGGTCATGCTTCCAGGCATAATAGTGATCGCGATGGGCGTCGCGCCAGGACCGGGCCTCGCGCGCGTCGCGCCAAGCGTGCCAGCCGTGGTTCTGGTCCCAATAGCCGTCGCTATAGCCGAAGGCGATGCCCGGCGTCGTCACGGTGACGCTCGCCTGGGCCGCAGCCGGCGTCTGATGCGCCAGCGGGACCACCGCGCAGGCGAGGGCGAAGGTAATTGCCAGTGTGCGTTTCACGGGTTCTTGCTCCGTCTCGTTCCAGATACAGAACAACGATGAGATGGGAAGCCTGTTCCGCTACCGCCCGTGACGAAAGAGTGTCGGTTGCCCGCGGCCGCCGCGTGGCGAGAGAGAGGTCCATGCGCGCTATCGCACTTTGCA